>NZ_JBSFHV010000011.1:0-268061 GCF_053597235.1 Streptomyces sp. NPDC001493 | reverse complement strand
GAGGCCGAGCACGCGCTCACCGTCCAGGAGGTCCTGCGGATCACCGGCAACACCGAGCTCCTCGGTACCAGCCCGGTCCTCCAGCAGACCTTCGCCATCCGCGACGCCTACCTGGACCCGATCTCCTACCTCCAGGTCGCCCTGCTCAAGCGCCAGCGCGACGCGGCGGCGGCCGGCGAGGAAGCCGACCCGCTCCTCGCCCGCGCCCTCCTCCTCACCGTCAACGGTGTGGCCGCGGGCCTCCGCAACACCGGCTGATCCAGCGGTACTCGGCACATCGGGCGCCCCTGTCCGGACTCTGGTCCGGGCGGGGGCGCCGTTGCGTCGGGGGAACGGCTTGACCTTGTCGCAGCGACAAGGTTTCTACTGGTGTCATGCGCATCGGAGAGCTCGCCGCGGTCGTCGGCATCACCACCCGGGCCGTACGGCACTACCACCGCATCGGTCTGCTGCCCGAGCCGCCACGGCAGCCCAACGGGTACCGGGAGTACGCGCTGCGCGACGCCGTCGAGCTGGCCCGCATCCGCCGGCTGACCGAACTCGGCCTGAGCCTGGACGAGGTGAAGGACGTGCTCGCCGACGACGCGGGCAAGGACCTCGTCGACATCCTCGCCGAGCTGGACGCCGACCTGGCCCGTCAGGAGGAGGCCATCCGGCAGCGCCGTGCCCGCCTGGGCCGGCTGCTCGAACAGGCCGAACGGAACGGGCGGTTGCCCGCCGAGGCCCCGGTCTCTCCCGAACTCGCCGCACTCTTCGACGACATGGCCCGTGCGGCGGCGCGGCTGCCCGGGCCGGAGCCCGCGATGGCCGCCCGGGAGCGGGAGTTGCTGGCCCTGCTGGAGACCACCCTGCCCGCCGGTGACCACGGCCGGCTCTACGCCATGGGGCGGAGCCTGAGCGCCGACGCGGAGGCCATGGGCCGGGTCTACGCGGTGTACGCCCGGTTGGAGGAGCTGGCCGGGGCGGCCGAGGACGATCCACGGGTGGAGCGGACCGCCCGCGCCATCGTGGAGATCATCCCGGACGAGGCGGCCCGAGCGGTGATGGCCTCGGCGGGCGCGGGGCGACCGGGGGAGACGGACGCGTTCACGAGCGCCCTCTTCGCCGCGTTCCCCCCGGCTCAGGCGGCGGCCGTCCGCCGCGCCATGGAGCTGCTCGTGCGGCGTGCCGGATGAGCGGCGACGGGCAGAACCGCCCCGAGGGACAGGCCCGGGGCCGGGCGTTCCCGGCCGCGGTCGCCGGGCGCGTCCCGGCGCCTGTACGGCTGTGCCGTCACGAGGCCACCCTCGCGGCCTGCCTCCTGCGCTGGGCGACCCGCCGCGGACCGCACGGCGTACGCGAGGGCGACCACGTGGCCCGGTACGCGTCGGCCCAGGCGGCGACCCTGTACGGGCTGCTCTTCGTCTGCGTCGTCGAGACCGTCGCATTCGCCTTCGTGATCCCCTGGCCCTTGGTGCACGCCGTCATGCTCGTCCTCGACCTCTGGGGCTGCTGGTTCCTCCTCGCCCTGCACGCCTCCTGCGTGGTGCGCCCGCACGTGATCGGGGCCGACGGCTCGCTGCGCCTGCGTTACGGTGCCCTGCTCGACATCCGCGTCCCGGCCGACCGCATCGCCTCCGTCCGGCTGGACCGGAGGTTCCCGGACGGCAGGCCGGGTTCGGTGGACGAGCACGGCACGGCCGACCTCGCCGTCGGGAGTCAGACGACGGTCACCGTGGAACTCACCGGGCCGCTGCGGTACACGCGCGTCCTCGGCGGGCCCGCCGAGGCCCGCGTCCTCCGCTTCTACGCGGAAGACCCGGTGTCAGCGGTCGCGGCGCTGAGAGCGGGCGGCAGGTCTTCCCCCGGATCCGTCACCTCTCCGGGGGTCTGAGGATCGCCCCGCCCGGTCCCCGGCGCACCTGCGACCGGCCGGTGGCCGCACCCCGGAGCGGTGGTCCGGTGGCCGCCCCTCAGAGCGCCAGGAACGTCGCCACCAGCAGTGCCGCCCCCGCGACTCCCGCCGCCCATGCCGTACGGGTCAGGCGCAGGCCGCCGCCCAGGACCAGGGAGGCCAGGATCAGTGAGCCGCCCAACGGGAGCCAGGCGTGCAGGAATCCGGGGACTCCGGTTCGTACGGCCTCGGCGCTGCCCGGCTTCAGGACCACCGGGAACTCGTCGCCGCGCTGTGCGGCGACCGAGCGCGTGACGATCACGCCCGAGCGCGGCGGGGACTGGGCGTCCGGGGTGTAGGTGCCGGTGCAGGTCTCCTCGCCGCAGCCGGTCACCGTCAGCGTGCCGTGCTCACGGCCCTTGGCCAGGATGATGTGGTGCGCGGTCTCCCACGAGGCCCACGCACCCGCGACGAGCAGCAGCAGGGTGACCAGGGCCATCGCGCCATTACGGCCGATCAGGGCCGCGTTCTGGGAGGGGGTCCGCTTCATGGGGGCAGATCTTTGGGCAGGACGATGCTCTCGGTCAACTTGCGGGCCAAAAGGGGCGGGGAAGCGGTCGGGAAGCGGTGGGAATGTCGGGAGTCGGGTGGTTGGGGCTCCGTACGAGGGGGCGACGCGTCAGCCCGCCGCCGCGCCCGCGGCCCGGTCCGGGACGCTGCCCCGCGTGCATGCCCAGATCGCGAACGCGAGGACGCTGACGGCGGCGCCCAGTGCGCACACCGCGCCCCAGCCGGCCGCCGCGAAGAGGGAGGTCGCGGCGATGGCGCCGGTGGCGCTGCCGACCGAGTAGAACACCATGTAGCCGCCGATCAGGCTGCTGCCCGCCTCCGGGTGCAGCGCGTGGATCAGGGTCTGGTTGGTGACGTGGACGGCCTGTACGGCGAGGTCGAGGAGGATCACGCCGACGAGCAGGGCCCAGAGGGAGCTGCGGGTGAAGGCCAGCGGCACCCACGAGACGGCGAGCAGGGCCAGGGCGATGCCGGTGGTCCGCCCGGAGAGCCCGCGGTCGTTCAGCCGGCCCGCCGCCGTCGCGGCCAGCGCGCCCGCGGCTCCGACCAGCCCCCAGGCCCCGATCGCGGTGTGGGAGAAGGAGTACGGGGGTTCGCTGAGCGGCAGCGCGAGGCTGCTCCACAGGGTGCTGAAGGCCGTGAAGATCAGCAGGCCCAGCAGGGCCCGGAGCCGCAGCAGCCGCTCCCGGGCGAAGAGTGTGACGGTGGAGCGCAGCAGCTGTCCGTAACGCAGGGACTTCTGCCGGTCGTTGGGGTGGTGGGGGAGTACGCGGTGGAGGACCAGCGCGAGCAGTGCGGTGAGTGCCGCCGAGGCGAGATAGACGGAGCGCCAGCCCGCGAGGTCGGCCATGAGGCCGGAGACGGTACGGGCGAGCAGGATGCCGAGGACGACGCCGCTCGTCACCGTACCGACGACGCGTCCGCGCCGGGCGGGCGGCGCGAGCGATGCCGCGTAGGCCACCAGCGTCTGCGTGACGACGGCGAGGAGTCCCACCCCGGCCATGCCCGCGAGGAGGACCGTCGCCGTGCCGGCGGTGGTGACCACCGTCAACGCCGCGACCATGAGGAGGAGTTGGGCCACGACGAGGCGGCGGCGGTCGGTGATGTCGCCCAGCGGTACGAGCAAGAACAGGCCCAGGCCGTACCCGGCTTGGGTGAGGGTGACGACGGCGCCGAGCAGCGCCGGGCTCATGGAGAGGTCGTGCCCCATGGTCACCAGGAGCGGCTGGGCGAAGTAGACGTTGGCGACCGCTGCTCCGCAGGCGACGGCGAACAGGGCGACGAGGCCCCGGGGCAGGGCGGGCGCGGCGCCTTCGCCGCTCCGGCCGGGAGCACTTCGAAGACGTGCCCCAGCGGCCTGCGGTGCCGGCGCCTGTGCCGGTGTCGGGGTCGCGGCCTTGCTGTCGTCGAGCACTCGACACCCCTCCGTACATCTGGTTTCAACTTGCTACCAGAAGTGACCGTAGCGGCCTTTGGTAGCATCATGCAACCGATTGGGGAGTGGAGGACGGCATGGTGACCAGAACGCGCTTCGACGACAGCGACTGTCCCGTCGCCCGGTCCGTGGACGCGATCGGCGACTGGTGGTCGCTCCTGATCGTGCGCGACGCCTTCGACGGGAGCCGCCGCTTCGGGGAGTTCCAGCGCGGCCTCGGGGTGGCGAAGAACATCCTCACCGCGCGCCTGCGCACCCTGGTCGCGGGCGGGATCCTGGAGACCGTCCCCGCCTCGGACGGCAGCGCCTACCGCGAGTACGTACTGACCCCGAAGGGCAAGGCGCTCTTCCCCGTCGTCGTGGCCCTGCGGCAGTGGGGCGAGCAGAACTTCTTCGGCCCCGGCGAACCCCACTCGCGGATGGTCGACCGCGAACAGGGGCAGCACCTCCGTGCGCTGGAGGTCCGGGCGGCGGACGGGCGGCCGCTGGGCCCGGACGACACGGTCGTGCGTAAGGTCGTCCGCGCGGTCACCGACGAGTGAGGGGCCGGCACCGGGGCGGCTCCGGTGCGGGGAGGACGTGCCCGGGGGAAGTGCGGGGGACTCAGGGGAAGTACAGGGACGCCTTCTCCAGCACGTGGCCGGTGAACATGCCGCCCCAGACGGTTCCGCCCCGGTACAGCGTGGTCAGGGTGGCGCCGGGAGTGGTTTCGACCGTCAGGGGGCGGCTGATCAGCGAGGTGTCGAGAATCCTGGCGTCCTGGGCCGCCCACCGGGCCGCCTCGGGCCGGACGCGGGTGCTCACCAGCGCGGGGAGCACCTGTGCCACGTTGCGGGCGCCGGGGATGCCGCCGCGCACGCTCTTCGCGTAGCGCATGGCCCAGTTGGTGAACTCGCCCAGGGTGGCCACGTCGATCTCGGGGACGACGGCCGCGAAGACGAACAGCTCGGCCTTCGTTCCGAACCAGCGGGCCTTGCGATCGGCACGGAAGCCGGTCACCGACCGGTGGCCCTTCCAGTCCGACGACGTCACCGTGCAACCGTCGGCCTTCAGTCGGTCGTGGAGCGCCGTGAGGTACGTGTCCGCCGCGTCGGCGGTCGGATCGATCGCGGGCTGATTCATGCGCGGATTCTCCAACGCCCTTGCTGCGTAAGGGAAGAGGGGGTGCGCGAGGCGGGTGCGGAGCAGCGGAGAACGTCGCCGTCGACAGCCCCGCCCCGCGCCGCCCGCCGCCCGTAACGAACGGTCGGACGCCGGCCGCGCACACACCCGTTGCGGGAGGAAAGCATGCTGGTCGCATGACCGAAACCGATCAGGAAGCCGGCGAGCCGCAGGTGTGCGTCGTCGCCAATGTCGCCGCCGAAACGCGCCACGGCCCCGGCGGCGAACAAGTCCAGTCGGGCCTGAAGCAGTTCGCGCCCGGCTCGCGGCTCTGGGTGCTTCCGCCCCGCTATTGGAACGAGGACGAGCGGGTGGAAGTCATCGGTGTGCACCGGGGGCGGGGTGTGCGGAACATCCAGGTGATTCTCTTCCGGCGGCATCTGGAGAACTTCCGGATCAAGCCCGTCCACAGTCCGGCGGTGCGGCGGGCGATGGACCTCGCACGCTGGAACTGGGGGCGCGTGTGGTGCTGCCCGGAGATGGCGCAACCCTGGATCGACCGCTGGAACGCACAGGCGGCCGGAGACACCTCCGGGGAGTTCCCGCCCTGGCCGGCCCGGACCACCGACGGCCGGGACGCGCGGCTGTGCCCGCATCGGACGGCTCCGGTGGGTTGAGCGCGCGTCTGCCAAAAGCCCGGGGTGCGGCGTACTCGCCCGCTCCCCGTTGTGTACGACGTGCTGACGGCGGGTGCGCGGCACCGGTCCCGACGCGCCGGACCGGCGCGGGGTAGGTGCCGCCCGGCCGCGAGAATTCGGCTGCTGGGCGACGCGTTCCCCGCATAGGATCACCCGGCGGGACGGGGCTCGTAGCGCAGCGGTTGTCGCGCCTTCACGGCATGTAGGAGGACGCCGGTTCGAATCCGGCCGGCCCTGTCCCGTACCCAGGAGTGAACGGGAGACGGACGACATGACCGGCCGGCAGGCGACCACGACGCTCTGGCGCCCCACCGGGCCCGAGGAGCTCGCCCTGGTGGAGGCGTCGGACTGGCGGGCCTGGCCGCCCCGCTGGTCCACACGTTCCACCCCGGGGCCGGTTGCCTGAGCGCACGCGAGGGGGCGGCCGTCTCCGGCCGCCCCCTCGCTCGTACCTTTCCCGCTCGTACCGGTTACTCCCCGGCCGTCTCCCGGAGCGCCGTGAGGATCGCCAGCGGGGTTGCCGCCGCCCACGCCTGCGGGGAGCAGGAGTGCGGGTACGGGACGGGGCGCGGGTGGTCGGTGCGGCCGTAGCCGGCCATCACCTCGGGCAGCCGGTCGCCGTGGTGGCCGGCCGCGTCCAGCAGGCCGCGTGCGACGTCACGGACCTCGTCGGCCAGACCCGCGCGGGCGAGGCCGAGGACGATGACCGCGTTGTCGTGCGGCCAGGCGGTGCCCCGGTGGTAGGAGAGCGGGTGGTAGCCCGGCTGTCCGGCCGCGAGGGTGCGGATCGCCCAGCCCGAGAAGAAGTCGGGCTCCAGCAGGCGCCGGCCGACCCGGCGGGCGTGCTCCTCGTCGAGGATGCCCGACCAGAGGAGGTGGCCCGCGTCGGAGGCGAGGGAGTCGACCTGCCGGCCCTTCCCGTCCAGCGCGAGCGCCGGGAAACCGGGGCCGGTCATCCAGAAGTCCCGCAGGAAACGCTCCCGCAAGTCCCGCGCGGCCGCGTCCAGTTCGTCGGCCCAGGCGTCGTCGTCCCATACCGTGCGGGCGAGCCGGGCGGTACGGACCAGGGCGTCGTACGCGTACCCCTGCGCCTCCGCGACCGCGATCGGGCCTTCGGCCTGGGTGCCGTCGAGGAAGCAGATCGCGCCCTCGGAGTCCTTCCAGTTCTGGTTGACGAGGCCGCCCGGGTCCGGGGTGTAGACGAGGTAGCCGCTCTCGGAGAGGCCGCCGTCCCGGAACATCCACGCCACCGCCGCCCGCGCCTGCGGTTCGAGGCGGGCGGCGAGCGCGGTGTCGCCGGTGGCGAGGGCGTGGGCGTCCAGCAGGGTCAGGAAGAGCGGGGTCGCGTCCACCGAACCGTAGTAACGGCCGTACGGGACCTGGCGGAACGCGGCCAGTTCGCCGTGCCGGATCTCGTGCACGATCCGTCCCGGCTGCTCGCCCCGGAACGCGTCGTACTCCGCGCCCTGGGTCGCCGCGAGCGCGGCGAGGGTGGCCGCCGCAAGCTCCGGGCGGTAGGGAAGCGCGAAGTGCGAGGTGAGCAGGGCGTCCCGGCCGAAGAGCGTGAGGAACCACGGCACCCCCGCCCCCGGGACCCGGAGCTCCTCGCCGTCCGGCCCGAGCGCCGGGACCCGCAGCGCCGCCAGGTCGCGGAGCCCGCGCGCGCAGGCCGCCGCGAGCCCGTCCGGAGCGCCGGCGGGCAGCGGGAGTGAAGCCTGCGGACGCGCGAGCCCGGTGAACTCGACTGCGTCCAGGGCCTGTTCGGATGCGGCAGCATCCGGGGTCGCCAACGGCACGGCCGCCGGGGCCCCGTGAGGCTGCGCCGCCACGGTCAGCAGCAGTTCGACGGCGCCCTGTGCGGGCACCTCCAGGTGCCACCTGAGCAGCCGTGCGGTCGACTCGCCCTCCAGGGGGGCGACTTCGGCCGGGGCGGGGTCGGCGGCCACCGTCGTCCGCGACAGCCAGTCATCGCCGCGTGCGTACGCGAAGACGACTCCGTCCGGGGTGGGGGTCGCGGTGCGCCGCCCGCCGGCCTTGTCGTACCGGCGGTTGTCCGAGCGCAGTTCGAACTGGTCGGCGAAGTCGGCGTCCACGGTGAGACCGAGGACGGCGGAGACCGGTGCGTCCCGGTTGCCGACCAGCCGGATGCGTTCGGTCAAACAGCCGTCGCCGAGCGCCTGTTCGCGGAACACCGTGTAGGCGGGCGGCTCGTCGCGGGTGCCGGGCGGGGTCAGTACGCACTCCGCGCCCGCCTCCCCGGCGACTGGTACGAGCACACCGGGAGCCGTGCCGTCCACGGTCAGCGTCCAGCGGCTCAGGTGACGGGCGTCCCGGCGGAAGAGGCCGTCCGGGGAGGTGCCCCGGCGGCCGGTGATCCCGCCGTCCGCGCCGAGCACGGCGAACGTACCGGCGCGGACCAGGGTGAGGTCGGAGCTCGTGCTCACGCGTCCGCCCCCACCGTCGTGTCCAGCCGCTGCCCGAGGACCCCGGCGTCCGCACCCGGATCCGCCGCCAGCAGGTCCAGGGTGAGTGCGGCGGTCCAGCCGAAGTCGCGGGTGCCGCGGGCGTGCGCGGTGAAGGGGTCCACGTACTCCGCGAAGCCGCTTTCCCCGGCCGCCGCCAGCATCGCCGCGCGCAGCCGGTCGGCCGCACGCGTCCGTCCGTACTGCCGCAGCCCGCGCTCCACCAGCCAGCTGGTGTTGAACCAGGCGGGTCCGCGCCAGTAGCGGGACGGGTCGAAGGCGGTGCCGGTGAAGTCGTACGAGGGGACCATCGGGACCTCGCCGAGCCGGAAGGCGGAGCTCTCGGCCGTCCCGACCAGCGCGTCGACGATCTCCGGCGGGAGGCCGGGGACGATCAGCGGGATCAGTCCGGCGACGCTCTTCTCGGGGATGAGCTCGTCGCTCACCAGGTCGCGGCTCAGGAACATGCCGGCCTGCGGCGACCAGAGCCGCTCGACCAGGGCCTCGGTGAGGCGGGCCGCGCGCTGTTCGTGCGGGGCCGGGTCGGCGCCCGTCTCGGCGGCGATGCGGGCGAGTGCGTGCTCCGAGACGATCAGCAGCGCGTTGACGCAAGGGTCCTCGACGGCGAACGCGTGCTCGGCGCCCGCGTCGGCGTAACCGCTGTCGCGGTAGTCGGTGGCCAGGCGCACGTACCGCCCGTAGTCCAGGTCGGTGGGCCGCTCGGAGGGCTGGCCGTGGTCGAGGTCGGCGCGCCGGTACGAGCCCCGGGCGGCCGGTTCCACGCGTCCCAGCGGGGCGTCCCAGCAGGGGCTGTTGTCCATGCCCGGCTCCCACGGGTGGACCATCGCGGCGAGACCGCCGCCGCCCAGGTCCCGGGGGCCCGTGAGGTAGTCGTGCCAGGCGGCGAGGCGCCCGTACACCCGGGGCAGGAAGCCGCGCCGACGGGAGTCCGCCGGGTCGGCGAGGTGCACCAGCCAGGCGGCCAGCGCGTGCACCGGGGGCTGCACGATCCCGGAGGTCTCCGTACCCGCGGGGGCACCGGCCGCCGCTCCCGCGCTCGACGAGCGCCAGAAGTCGGGGCTCGGGAAGTACGCGTCGTGCGGGACCGCCGGGTTGAACACGATGTGCGGGACCCGGCCGTCCGCCCACTGCGCGTGCAGCAGGGTTTCCAGCTCGCGCTGGGCCCGGCGTACCGAGAGGTGGCGCAGACCGATCGCGATGAACGCGGAGTCCCAGCTCCACTGGTGCGGGTAGAGGCCCCGGGACGGCACCGTCGAGGCGCCCATCCAGTTGGTGAGGAGGACGCGGGCCGCGCCGCGCCCGAGGGCCTCGGCGGGGTCGTCGGCGGCGGTCGCCGGGGGACCGACGAGAAGGGAGGTCACGCGCCCGACCTCCGCAGGAACGCCGGGATGGAGCGGACGGCCTCGACCGGGTCGCCGGTCAGGCGGCACTCGGCGGCGAGGTAGCCGTCGAAGCCGATGGTGTGCAGCGCGCCGATCCAGGCCGGCCAGTCCAGGTGGCCGGCGCCCGGCTGGAACCGGTTGGAGTCGCTGACCTGGGCGTGGCCGATGTACGGGGCCGCGGCGAGGATGGCGGCCGACGGGTCGGCCTCCTCGATGTTCATGTGGTAGCTGTCGATGCCGATCTTCACCGAGTCCAGGCCCACCGTGCTCAGCAGGTCCACGGCCTGGTCCAGGCGGTTGACCATGTGGTCCTCGTACCGGTTGAGCGGCTCCAGGAAGAGGGTGACGCCCTCCTTGCGGGCGTGCTCGCCGAGCTCGGTCAGACCCGACAGGAGCACCTCGCGGTCCTCCTCCTCGGAGCGCGGCGGCTCGAACGGGGGCAGCCGGCGCGAGAACATCCCGTACGAAGCCGGGGTCTGCACACCCAGCGCGCCGATCTCGGCCGCGACGCTGAGCTGCGACTTCATCTGCTCCAGGGCGTCCTTGCGCAGACCTTCGTCGAAGGCGGCGAAGAAGTGCAGCATCTCGACGCAGACCGTCGGCATGACGACGCCGTCGGCCAGCGCCTGCTTCAGCTCGGGCAGCCGGTCGCGGAAGTGGAAGTCGCCCCGCGAGCGCAGCTCGACGGCGTCGAACCCGGCGTCCTGGGCGAACGCCCATTTCTCCTGGAGCGTGTCACCGGGGAGCAGCTGCTCCTGGCAGGCGGTCTTCAGCGCGGTCTTCAGCATGGAGGGGCCTTTCGGCGCTGCCGGGCAGCGCGCGGAGGAGTGGCGAGGCGGTGGTGCGGGGGCCGGTACGGGGACGGGCTCGGGGCGTGAGTCGGAACACGGCCCGGCCGTCCCGCGTACCGGCCGTGGGCCGGGGACGGGCTGAGTCGTCCCGCGTGCCGGGCGTGGGCCGGGGAGCGGCTCAGAACTCCAGGACGACCTGGAGGGCGTCGGCCGGACGCTCGTCCAGCAGGACGTAGGCGTCGGCGGCGTCGGCCACCGGGACGACATGGCTGACCAGGGACTTCACGTCGACCAGGCCTTCGGCGACCAGCGAGAGGAAGGTCTGCTGGAGCCGCTCGACGGTCCACCGGCCGGCCAGCTGCGGGGGCACCCCGCCGATCTGCGAGCAGATGAGCTGGACGCGGTTGTGGTGGAACTCGTCGCCGAGCCGCAGCCCGGCGCCGTCGCCCTGGTAGAAGCCGGAGGCCACCACGCGACCGCCCACGGTCACCGAGCGCAGGGCCTCGTGGAGCGCCGGGTAGACGCCGCTGATCTCGATGGCGACGTCGGCGCCCTGGCCGCCGGTGGCCTCGCGGACGCGCTCGGCGACGCTGTCGGTGCGGGCGTTCAGGGTGCGGCGCGCACCGTAGGAGCGGGCGGTGTCGAGGCGGCCGTCGAGGGCGTCGACGGCGGTGACGCGGGCGCCGTTGAGCTGGGCGAGGCGGGTGGTGAGCAGGCCGATGACGCCCTGCCCGAAGACGGCGACCTCTTCGCCGAGGTGGATGTCGGCGGCGAGCACCGCGTTGTACGCGATGGCGCCGACCCGGGCGAAGGCGCCCGCCAGCGGCTCCAGTCCGGCCGGGAGGGTGTGGCCGACCATGCGCTCGGCGGGCACGATGCCCTCGCTGCGGTGGCCCCAGATGCCCCAGACGAGGTCGCCCACGGCCGGCATGCCGGGGACGTCGACGAGTTCGGGCGACACCTCCGTCACCTCGCCGACCTCGGAGTACCCCCAGCCGGCGACCGGGTACTCGATGCCCGCGGCGCCGTCGCGGAAGAGCCGCGCCTCGGCGTCCCAGGTCCGCGTCAGGTACGGGTTGGTGCCCCGGTAGGCGGTGAGCTCGGTGCCCGCGGAGATGCCGGAGTAGCGCGTACGGACCCGGAGGTGGCCCGCCGGCAGGGCGGCGCTCTCGTGCTCGGCGACTTCTACCTGGCGGGGGCCGGTGAACTGGACGACGCGTTCCACGGGGGTCTCCGAGGGTGCTGGGAAGGGAACTGCTGCTGACTTAGGTCGAAGATATCTCAGAGTTATGTCTTGTCAACAAGCAAAAGTGATGCTGAGATGCGTCATGAAAGTGCGTAAGTGGCGTGAGGACACAGCATGGTGATGAAGACCCGACGGTCGAAGGCGACCCTGTTCGGACTCGCCGCGACCCTGGGCGCCGGCCTGCTCGCGGGCTGCTCCGGCAGCACCGGTGCCGAGAAGCCGGACAACCGGATCACGGTGTGGTCGCAGGAGAACCTGGCGCCGCGCATGGCGGCGACCAAGAAGGTGGTCGGCCGCTTCGAGAAGGAGACCGGGATCAAGGTCGACCTGGTCGGCGTGGACGAGGCCCAGCTCCCGCAGCTGATCATGTCCGCGGCCGCCGCCGGCGACCTCCCCGACGTCATCGGCGCCGTCCCCATGGGCCAGGTCTGGCAGATGTACGGCAGCGGCCTGCTCAACACGGAGGTCGCCGGGAAGGTCGTCCACGACCTGGACGCCGGGACCTTCAACGCCAACGCCCTCTCCCTCACGAAGGACGCCGGTACCACCCTCGCCGTCCCCTCCGACGCCTGGCTCCAGCTCCTCGTCTACCGCAAGGACCTCTTCGCCGAGGCCGGGCTCGATGCACCGGACACCTACGCGAGCGCCATCAAGGCGGCCAAGACACTCGACAAGGGCTCCACCGACGGCATCTCGCTGGCCACCGACCCCTCGGACGCCTTCACCCAGCAGAGCTTCGAGGACCTCGCCCTCGCCAACGGCTGCCAGCTGGTCGACGACGACGGCACCCCCGCCCTCGACTCCCCCGCCTGCCGCAACGCTTTCGCCGCCTACGACGAACTGGGCGGAAAGCACGGCGCCCCCGGCACCCAGACCGTGGACTCCACCCGTGCCACCTACTTCTCCGGCAAGTCCTCCATGATGGTCTGGTCCTCGTTCCTCCTGGACGAGCTGGCCGGCCTGCGCTCCGACGCGCTGCCCAGCTGCGCCGCGTGCAAGGACGACCCCGGGTTCCTCGCCCGCAACACCGGCATCGTCACCTCTCTCCGGGGCCCCGACGGCAAGGAACCCGCCCAGTTCGGCGAGATCACCTCCTGGGCCGTCACCAAGACCGCCGAGACCGGCGCCTCCGCCAAGTTCATCGAGTACATGATGGGCAAGGGGTACGAGGACTGGTTCGGCATGGCCCCCGAGGGCAAGATCCCGGTCCGCACCGGCACCGCCACCGACCCCGGCGCCTTCCAGAAGGCCTGGCGCGCCAGCGTCATGGGGGTCGACAAGCGCGAGTCCATGCAGAAGGCCTACCCCTCCGAACTCCTCGACCGCCTCGTCTCCGGAGTCGGCGACATGAAGCGGTGGGGTCTCGCCCAGGGCCAGGGCGCCCTCGTCGGCGCCACCAACGGCGAACTGCCCGTCGCCAAGGCCATCGGAGCGATGACCAGCGGCCAGACCTCACCCGACGAGGCGGCCGAGGAAGCCAACGACGAAGTGGCAGCCCTCCAGAAGTCCCTCCAGTAGCCGCACGGCCGCTCTCCCCCCGAGGTAACCGACCCATGAGTACGAAAACCAGCGGTGCGACGGTGCGCCGCGGCAGCCCACGGACCACCAGCAGCCGGGAGAACCGCGCGGGCCTCGCCTTCGTGACCCCGACCTTCCTGGTCGTCCTGGTCGTGGTGATCCTGCCGATCCTGTGGACCGTGCTGCTCGCCTTCCAGAACGCCAAGCTCGTCGACATCCAGGAGAACGGCCTCTTCGGCCACTGGACCCTGGACAACTTCCAGCAGGTCTTCGGGTCGCCCGGCTTCTGGAGCAGCCTCGGCACCACGCTGCTCTACACGGTCGGCGCCACCGCCGGCTCCATCGTGCTCGGACTGGTCGCCGCACTCGCCCTGCGCAAGCCGTTCCGGGGCCGCGGCATCCTGCGCGCCTCGATGCTGCTGCCGTACGTCGCACCGGTCGTCGCCGTCTCCTTCGTCTGGGAGGTGGCCCTCAGCCCCCAGTACGGCATCGTCAACGAGTGGGGAAGCAAGCTCCTCGGATGGGACGACCCCATCGCCTTCCTCTCCACCCGCTCCTACGAAGTCAGCCTGCTCGGAGCCCACTTCGACATCCCGCTGGCGCTGCTCACGGTCATCGCCTTCGAGTCCTGGCGCTACTTCCCGTTCGCCTTCCTCTTCATGCTCGCCCGTCTCCAGGCGGTCCCGGACAGCCTGGAGGAGGCCGCCACCGTCGACGGCGCCACCATCTCGCAGCGCTTCCGCCACATCCTGCTGCCGCAGATGATGCCCGTCATCGCCCTGCTGTCCGTCCTGCGCTTCATCATGACGTTCAACAAGTTCGACGACATCTACCTGCTCACCGGCGGCGGTTCGGGCACGGACGTCGTCGCGGTCCGCGTGTACGACTTCCTCACCTCCCGCTTCGACGTCGGCGCGGCCTCCGCCCAGGCGCTGATCCTCGCCCTCGTCCTCATGGTCCTGCTGGGCCTCTACTTCATGTTCTTCGGCAAGAAGGTCCAGGAGGAGTCGGCATGAGCCACGCCCCGTCCGTGACACGGCCGCAGCCCACCCGGCCCACCCCCACCGCCGGCCCCGCCCCGCGCCGGAAGCGCATGAGCCGCGCCCAGTTCGAGGACCGGTTCTTCGGGATCGCCCGCTGGGTCGTGATCGCCTTCCTCGCCGTGATCACGATCGCGCCGTTCTACTACATGCTGCTGCTGTCGGTGAAGCCCATCGACTCGCTGCTCGTGGACCCCGGAAACCTCTGGGTCTCCTCGAAGGACTTCACCCTCGACACCTACCGCAGTGTCCTGAGGTCCACCGAGGACGGCGGCCAGGGCTTCCTCGGGATGCTCGGCAACTCCGCCCTGGTGGCCCTCGCCACCGTCGCACTGACCCTGGCCGCCGCCGTCCCCGGCGCGTACGCCGTCAGCCGCCTCAAGTTCTTCGGCAGCCGGCACGTCAGCGCCCTGTTCCTGGCCGTCTACCTCTTCCCGGCCACCCTGCTCGCCGTCCCGCTCTTCGTGATGTTCGCGAAGATGGGGCTCTCCGGCAGCCTCGTCGGACTCGCCATCGTCTACATCGCGCAGACGGTCCCGGTCTCGATCTACATGATGAAGAACTACTTCGTCACCATTCCGTTCTCCGTCGAGGAAGCCGCCGCCATCGACGGCGCCTCCCGGCTCCAGACCGTGCGCAAGGTGATCCTTCCGCTCGCGCTGCCCACCCTGATGGCGACCGGGCTCTACGTCTTCATGATCGCCTGGAACGAGTTCCTCTTCGCGCTCCTCTTCCTCGCCGCGGACCCGGACAAGTGGACGGTCTCCCTCGGCCTCCAGCAGCTCGCCAACGGCATCGAGGTCTCCAAGACGGTCCTGATGGCCGGTTCGGTCATCCTCACCATCCCCGTGGTAATCCTGTTCTTCGCCTCCGAGCGGCTCCTCACCGAGGGACTGACCAGCGGCGCGGACAAGGGCTGACAACCTGACACCCAGTGGATCCGGCTGACGCCGGGTCACTGGTGGCCGCGCCCGGGGGAGGCGCGGCCGTACGGCCGGCCCGCGGGGGCACGAGAGACGGGACGAGGACGGCGACGATGGCAGGAAACCAGGCGAGCGCGGGACACCTGCTGCGGCTCATCCGCAGCGGCGAGGCCACCACGCGCGGGGAGCTCCAACAGGCCACCGGCCTCTCCCGCTCCACCGTCGGACACCGCCTCGACCAGCTCTTCAAAGCCGGCTGGCTGCGCGGCGCGACCGGCACCTCCACCGGCGGACGCCCCTCCGCGCGGCTGGAGTTCGACCCCACGCACGCCGTGGTGCTCGTCGCCGACCTGGAGACCCGGCACGGCCGTGCCGCCGTCGTCGACCTGTCCGGGAAGGTCCTCGCCGAACGGACCGGGAGCCTGGTCATCGCGGACGGCCCCGACGCCGTGCTCGACCGGCTCGCCCGCTGGTTCGGCCCGCTCCTGGAGGAGGCGGAGACCGCCCCGGACCGGGTCTGCGGCGTCGGCCTGTCCGTGCCGGGACCCGTCGACTGGGAGAGCGCCCAGGTCGTCCAGCCGCCGATCATGCCCGGCTGGGACCGCTTCCCGGTCCGCGAGCGGATGCGCGCCGCGCTCGCCGCGCACCTCGGCCCGACCGCCTTCGGCCCGACCGCCCTGAGCCCGGACGCGGACGCGGACCAGCTCCCCGTCTACGTCGACAACGACGCCAACCTCATGGCCCTGGCCGAACAGCGCGAGAACTACGCCGACTGCGGCGCGTTCGTCCTGGTGAAGGCGTCCACCGGCATCGGCGCCGGCATGGTCGTCGGCGGCGAGATGTACCGGGGCATCGACGGCGGCGCCGGCGACATCGGCCACATCCGCCTGCACGACAGGCCCGACGCGCTCTGCATGTGCGGCTCCTACGGCTGCCTCGCCGCCGTGGCCAGCGGCAGGGCCATCGCCGAACAGCTCACGGCGGCCGGCGTCCCCACCGCCTCGGGATCCGACGTGCGCCGCCACCTCGCCGCCGGACAGCCGGACGCCCTCCGGCTCGCCCGCGCCGCCGGACAGCGCGTCGGCGAAGTGCTCGTCACCGTGGTCACCCTCCTCAACCCGGGCGTCCTCATGCTCGGCGGCGACCTGGCCAGCACCCCGTTCCTCACCGGGGTGCGCGAACTCCTCTACCAGCGGGCGATGCCCCGCACCACCGCCCACCTCCAGGTGGTCACCACCTCGCTCGGCGACCGCGCCGCCCTCGCCGGGGCCGCCGTCATGGTCGTCGAGCGCCTCTACGACCCCGACCGGGCCGACGCCCGCCTCGCCGCGCTCGCCTGAGCCCGTACGCCTCTCGTCCCGCATCACCGATGGAGACCGCCATGTCCCAGCCCCCCGCCACCAACACCCCGCCCGGCGCCTGGCCGTACCCCCCGGTCCGCGTCGGCCTGGTCGGCGCGGGGCCGTGGGCCCGCACCATGCACGCCCGGATGCTGGCGGCCGGACCCGAGACCACCCTCACCGGCGTCTGGGCCCGCCGCCCGGAGGCCGCCTCCGAGGTCGCCGACGCCTACGGCACCCGCGCCGCCGGATCCTTCGAGGAACTGCTCGACGGCTGCGACGCGGTCGCCTTCGCCGTACCGCCGGCCGTGCAGGCCGAGCTCGCCCCCCGCGCCGCGAAGGCCGGCAAGGCCCTGCTGCTGGAGAAGCCGCTCGGCGCCGACCTCGCCGCCGCCCGCACGGTCGCCGACGCGGTCGCCGAGCACGGCGTGGTCTCGCAGCTCGTCCTCACCAAGCGCTACCACCCGACGACCCGCGCCTTCCTCGCCGAAGCGGCCGGACGCGAGGTCTCCGGAGCCCGCTCCTGCTACCTCCACGGAGCCTTCCTCGGCGGCGAGTTCGCCACCTCCTGGCGGCTGGAACACGGCGCGCTGCTCGACCTCGGCCCGCACCTGCTCGACCTGCTCGACAGCGCCGTCGCCCCGATCGTCTCCGTACGCGGGACGGGCGACCCCCGCCGCTGGATCGAGCTGACCTGCGAGCACGAGAACGGCGCGGTCAGCCAGGCGTCCCTCTCCGGGAGCGTCCGGCTGGACCGTGCCCGTACCCGAATCGAACTCTTCGGCACCGGTGAGGAGTTGGTCTACGACACCGCCGGAATCGACCACGAGGAGTGCTGGCCGGTGCTCCGCCGCGAGTTCGCCGGTGCCGTGCGCACCGGAGTCGGTACCGGCATCGACGCCGCGCGTGGGCTGCGCATCCAGCAACTCCTCGACCAGGCACGGCCGGACGCCGCCTGACGGCCGCGCGAAGGCGGCTCTCCCGCGCGTCGGGCGGCCGGAGCGGCGGAGAGGACGGAGGAGGGGTTGCCGGAGGCGGGCAGTGACGGGCCTGGTTTTCCTGCCGAGGGATGCCGTACCCCCCGGGTGATCGACTTCCTATAGTCGTGACGACTCGGGGGGAATCACGATCATGCTGTCTCATCTGTCCAACGGTGCGTGGTGGACCGTCGCGGCGGTCGTCACCGCCGTCTACCTGGCGGCGATGAACCGGATCATGCCGACGCGCCGGGCACGGCTGCGCATGTTCCTCGCCCCGGTGGCCGGCTGGATCTTCCTGCTGCCCAATGCCGCGATCAAGGGATATCCCGTTTCGTTCACCCTGTACGTCTACAGCGCGGTGCTGGTGACGTTCATCGCCATGCTGGTCCCGGTGGCGAAGCGGGTCGGGGCCGACATCGCGGAGCAGGAGCAGAAGCCCTGGCGCAAGGTGCCACTCAACACCTTCTCCCTCTACTGGTTCGCGGGGTCGATATCGGTGTGCCTGGCAGCGACGGTCTGCCTCTGGCCTTATCCCGCGTAGCAGCCGCTCCCGCGCATCGGACCATGACCGGCCACCACCGCCCCCCGTCCGCTCAGGAGTTGTACGTCCCCTGGGCCCGCTCCAGCCCGTCCGCGAGCAGTGACTCCACCGCGTCCGCCGCCCGGTCCACCAGGTAGGCGAGCTCCTTGCGCTCGGTGGAGGAGAAGTCCTTCAGCACGAAGTCCGCGACCTGCATCCGGCCCGGCGGGCGTCCGATGCCGAAGCGCACCCGGTGGTACTCCGGGCCCATCGACTTGGTCATCGACTTCAGCCCGTTGTGCCCGTTGTCGCCGCCGCCCAGCTTGAGCCGCAGCGCGCCGTAGTCGATGTCCAGCTCGTCGTGGATCGCGACGACGTGGTCGGTCGGCACCTTGTAGAAGTCGCGCAGCGCCGTCACCGGGCCGCCCGACAGGTTCATGTACGACTGCGGCTTCGCCAGGATCACGCGCCGGTTCGCCGGACCGGGCGGGCCGATGCGCCCCTCCAGCACCTGCGCCTGCGCCTTCTGCGCCCGCTTGAACTTCCCGCCGATCCGCTCCGCCAGCAGGTCGGCGACCATGAAGCCCACGTTGTGCCGGTTCGCGGTGTACTCGGGGCCGGGGTTGCCGAGGCCCACGATGAGCCAGGGGTCGGTGACGTCGGACATCTGCGCGCTGTCTCCTCGGATGCGGCCCCGGCCGCGGAGGGGGCCGGAGGGCGGGCGTGGACGGGGCGTACGGGCCGCGGGTGCCCCGTACAGGCCGACGGGGCGGCGGCCCCCGGTAAGGGAGTCCGCCGCCCCGTCAGTCAAGCAGGTCGAACGAGGTCGAGGCTCAGGCCTCGGTGCCCTCGGCCTCGGTCTCGGCGGCCGGCTCCTCGGCCTGCGCGGCGACGACCTGGAGCACGATGGCGTCCTCGTCACCGGCGAGCACGGAGCCCTTCGGCAGCGCGATGTCCTTGGCGAGGATCGAGTCACCAGCGGTCAGGCCGGCGACGGAGACCGTCACGGCCTCGGGGATGTGGGTGGCCTCGGCCTCGACGGTCAGGGTGTTCTGGACGAACTCCAGCAGGAAGGAGCCCGGGGCCAGGTCGCCCTCGGTCTCGACGGCGATCTCGACGTTGACCTTCTCGCCGCGCTTGACGGTCAGCAGGTCGACGTGCTCGATGTTGCCCTTGAGGGCGTTGCGCTGCACGGCCTTCGGGATGACCAGGGCGTCCTTGCCGTCGATCTCGAGACCGATGAGGACGTTCGGGGTGCGCAGCGCGAGCAGCAGCTCGTGGCCCGGCAGGTTGATGTGGACCGGCTCGGCGCCGTGGCCGTAGACGACCGCGGGAACCAGGTTGGCGCGGCGCGCGCGACGGGCGGCGCCCTTGCCGAACTCGGTACGGGCTTCGGTGGCGAGCGTGATCTTGTCGGCCATGGCTGCACTCCTCGTGGGGTGACGGAACGGAACGGGTCACCCGGCCACGACTTGATGGCCTGCTACGAAGAGCGCGTCGATAACGGACCGCCGTATATGAGTACGGCCTCCCTCGCCGAGCAACTCCGTGAGTCTACCCGGCGGGGAGGCCGTCCCCCAAGTGGATCATTTCCGCCCGCACCAGCGCCCCGCTGACCTGCGGGTTACTCGTGCAACGTGGCGGAACGGTGTGCGGCGGTCGGACCGCTCGCACGGGTGGCGACGGTCAGTGCTCGTCGCTCTCGAAGAGGCTGGTGACCGAACCGTCCTCGAAGACCTCGCGCACCGCGCGCGCGATCGTCGGGGCGATGGAGAGCACCGTGATCTTGTCGAGCTCCAGCTCGCCCGGGGTCGGCAGGGTGTCCGTGAAGACGAACTCGCTGACCTTGGAGTTCTTCAGCCGGTCCGCGGCGGGGCCGGAGAGGACACCGTGGGTGGCCGTCACTATGACGTCCTCGGCGCCGTGCGCGAACAGGGCGTCGGCGGCGGCGCAGATCGTGCCACCGGTGTCGATCATGTCGTCGACCAGGACACAGACCCGGCCCTCGACGTTGCCGACGACCTCGTGGACGCTGACCTGGTTCGGAACGTCCTTGTCGCGGCGCTTGTGCACGATCGCCAGCGGGGCGTCCAGACGGTCGCACCAGCGGTCGGCGACCCGTACGCGGCCGGCGTCCGGGGAGACGATCGTCAGCTTCGAGCGGTCGACCTTGGCACCGACGTAGTCGGCGAGGATCGGCAGCGCGAAGAGGTGGTCGACCGGGCCGTCGAAGAAGCCCTGGATCTGGTCGGTGTGCAGGTCGACGGTGAGGATGCGGTCGGCACCCGCCGTCTTCATCAGGTCCGCGACCAGACGCGCCGAGATCGGCTCGCGACCGCGGTGCTTCTTGTCCTGGCGGGCGTAGCCGTAGAACGGCACGATCACCGTCACCGAACGTGCCGAGGCGCGCTTCAGCGCGTCCAGCATGATCAGCTGCTCCATGATCCACTTGTTGATCGGAGCCGTGTGGCTCTGGATCAGGAAGCAGTCGGCACCGCGCGCGGACTCCTGGAAGCGGACGTAGATCTCACCGTTGGCGAAATCGAAGGCCTTCGTCGGCACGAGACCGACACCCAACTGGTGTGCGACCTCCTCGGCCAGCTCGGGGTGGGCGCGGCCGGAGAAGAACATCAGTTTCTTCTCGCCGGTCGTCTTGATCCCGGTCACAGCACAGTCTCCTCAGACGTGTTTCTGACCGTTGCACGCATGTGTCCCGTTGTGCAACGTGCCAGCCGAAATGGGTGAGCATCTATCACGGTACGCCGACTCCGGCGCACGTGTTTCCGGTCAGCTTTCGCTGTCGGAATCCTGCGTGGCGGCCAAGGCGGCCTGAGCGGCGGCGCTTCCGGGCCGCTTGCGCGCGACCCAACCCTCGATATTCCGCTGCTGGCCCCGGGCTACGGCCAACGAGCCTGCCGGTACATCCTTGGTGATGACCGAGCCCGCGGCGGTGTAAACCCCGTCCCCGACCGTGACCGGTGCCACAAACATATTGTCCGAGCCGGTGCGGCAGTGCGAGCCGATCGTGGTGTGGTGCTTGTTCACCCCGTCGTAGTTCACGAACACGCTGGCCGCGCCGATGTTGCTGTGGTCACCGATGGTCGCGTCGCCCACGTACGACAGGTGGGGGACCTTGGTCCCCTCGCCGATCGTGGCGTTCTTCATCTCGACGTACGTACCGGCCTTCGCCTTCGCGCCGAGCTTCGTGCCCGGCCGCAGGTAGGCGTACGGGCCCACGGTGGCGCCGGGGCCGACCTCGGCGCCGTCGGAGACCGTGTTGTCGACCCGGGCGCCCTCGTGGACCACCGTGTCCTTCAGCCGGGAGTTCGGGCCGACCTCGGCGTCCTCCGCGACGTGGGTGGCGCCGAGCAGCTGCGTACCGGGGTGCACCACGGCGTCCTGCCCGAAGGTGACCGTGACGTCGACCAGCGTCGACGCCGGGTCCACGATCGTCACGCCGTCCAGCATGGCCTGCTCCAGCAGCCGCTGGTTCAGCAGGCGGCGGGCCTCGGCGAGCTGCACCCGGTTGTTGATGCCGAGGATCTCCCGGTGGTCCCTGGCGACCGCGGCGCCGACCCGGTGGCCCGCCTCGCGCACGAGGGACAGCACGTCGGTGAGGTACTCCTCGCCCTGGCTGTTGTCCGAGCGCAGCTTGGAGAGCGCGTCCGCGAGGAGCCGGCCGTCGAAGGCGAAGACGCCGGAGTTGATCTCCCGGATCGCGTGCTGGGCCGGGCTGGCGTCCTTGTGCTCGACGATCGCGGTGACCGCACCGCTGACCGGGTCCCGCACGATCCGGCCGTACCCGGTGGAGTCCGGCACCTCGGCGGTGAGCACGGTGACGGCGTTGCCGTCCGCGGCGTGGGTGGCGGCGAGCGTGCCGAGGGTCTCACCGGAGAGCAGCGGGGTGTCGCCGCAGACGACGATCACGGTGCCCTCGACGCCGCCGAGCTCCTGGAGCCCGATGCGGGTGGCGTGGCCGGTGCCGTTCTGCTCGGCCTGGAAGGCGGTGCGCACGCCCGGGGCGGTCGCTTCGAGGTGCGCGACGACCTGCTCACCGGCGTGCCCGACGACCACGACGAGCTGCTCGGGGCCGAGTTCGCGGGCGGCGGCGACGACGTGCCCGACGAGCGAGCGCCCGGCGACCTCGTGGAGGACCTTGGGCGTCTTCGACTTCATGCGGGTGCCTCCACCCGCTGCGAGGACGACGACTGCTGCGGGGCTGCTGGCGCTCACGGATGTGCCCTTCGGCTTTCGGGTGCGGTCACCCGCAGGATACCGGGGGTGCACGTGCCGGAAACGGGCGCGGGCCCCGACCGGTGAGGTCGGGGCCCGCGTCGAAGAGCTCCCCCATCAGGATTTGAACCTGAACAGACGGTACCAAAAACCGCAGTGCTGCCTGATTACACCATGGGGGACTATTTCCGGCTAAACGGACATTGTGTCAGCTCGCCGGATCAGCACCCAACACTATGCCGTACCAAGCCCCTTCCGCGCGACGATGGAGCCCGGCTTTCTTGATCGTTCACGTGGCCGAATCCGTCCGGCGGATGGTGTCCGTCACGTGCGCCCGGCCGCCCGGAACGCACCCTCGGGGCAGTGCCCGTACGACGAAGCCCCTGTTCCCGGGTCTGTCGGCCGCCCCGGGCCCGCTCGAACACGTGTCGTGCTCCCGCGGTCACCCGAAAATGGGATGCGGCCGCCCGTAGGGTGGATGGCATGACCGCAACGGGGGCAGACCGGGAGGCGGCGGGAATGACCACCCGCGGCTACTGGTGGTGGGAACGGCGGCGTGGTGTCGCCCTGGACGTGGGACTGGCGCTGGTCTCGGCGCTGGAGTGCGGGCTGGAGGGGATCCAGTTCGCCCAGGAGGCCCGGCTGCCGGTGCCGGTCGGCGTGCTCTTCGGGCTGCTGGCCGGGTCGGTCCTGGTGCTGCGGCGCCGGTGGCCGATCGCCGTGGTGCTGGTGTCGATCGCGACCACACCCGCCGAGGTCGGCTTCCTGATGGGCCTCGTCGGCCTCTACTCGCTCGCCGCCTCCGACGTACCGCGCAGGATCACCGTCGTCCTCACCGGGATGTCGCTGGTCGGCAGCTTCATCGTCACGTACCTGCGGCTGAGCCGGAACCTCGTCGACCAGGCGTCCTCCGCCGCCGTGCCGGGGGACTGGTACGCCCCCGTCGTCTCCCTCTTCATGGCGCTGGGGCTGACCGCGCCCCCGCTCCTCTTCGGCCTCTACATCGGCGCGCGCCGACGGCTGATGGAGAGCCTGCGTGAACGGGCCGACTCGCTGGAGCGGGAGCTGTCGCTGCTCGCGGACCGGGCCGAGGAGCGTGCGGAGTGGGCGCGTACGGAGGAGCGGACCCGGATCGCCCGGGAGATGCACGACGTGGTGGCGCACCGGGTGTCCCTGATGGTGGTGCACGCGGCGGCACTCCAGGCCATCGCGCCGAAGGACCCGGCGAAGGCGGTCCGCAACGCCGCGCTCGTCGGGGACATGGGGCGCCAGGCGCTGACCGAGCTGCGCGAGATGCTGGGCGTGCTGCGCAGCGGGGACACGCTGGTCGCGCCGCGTACGGGTTCCGGTGCGGGACCGGGCCCGGGTGACGGGCGGCAGCCGCTGGCCTCCGTGGGCCGGGCCGCCGCCGCCGCGGCCGCCGCCGCGTCGGCACCGGAGGACGGGCCGCGTCTCGGCGAGCTGGAGGCACTGGTCGCCCAGTCGCGGCAGGCGGGCATGACCGTGGAGCTGTCGGTGGACGGCGACCCGCGCCCGTACGCCCCGCAGGTCGAGCAGACCGCGTACCGGGTGGTGCAGGAGGCGCTGACCAATGTGCACAAGCACGCGGCCGGTGCGAAGACCTGGGTACGGCTCGCGCACCGCGAGGCGGAGGTCGCGATGCAGGTGGAGAACGGCCCGTCCGACGCCGCCGCCGCCGATGCCCATCTGCCGAGCGGCGGCAACGGGCTCGTCGGGATGCGGGAGCGGGTGACCGGGCTCGGCGGCGTCTTCGTCTCGGGGCCGACCGACGCGGGCGGCTTCCGGGTGTCGGCGGTGCTTCCGGACGCGCCGGCCGTGGGCGCGGACGGACCGGAGGCGCCGGCCTCCGGGGTGGTGGTGGCGCCGGAGGTGGAGGCGGTGTCGATGGAGGTGGCGCTGCCGGGGCAGGGGCTCGGTGTCCGGGGTGCGGGGGAGAGCGCGGAGAGCGCCTCGTAGCGCTGCCCGCCTGCCCTCGGAGCCCCGTCCCGGCCGTCTTGGTCGTCGGCTCGGCCCACACCTGCGAACACCCGCGCGTCCAGGCGCTGTACGAGTCCTGGGGCTTCCGGAAGGGCGGCCGGCAGCGGCTGTTCGCGGACGTGCCGGTGTTCGCGGTGCTGCCGGCCGGGCTGCCGTTGGGCCGAATAGCGTGATGGCCGTGCGTAGTTGATCCATCGCGCACCGTAGTATCCGTAGTTCGCGTCCATGCTCTCCGGAAGGAACTCACGTGCGCAAGGCCACTGCTGCCGCGCTCGTCGCGCTCGGGCTGTGGGCGACGGCCGCCGCCCCGGCCTCCCCGCCCACCGCCGCCCGGGCGCCTGTTGCCGTACCCGCCGCCCCCGCTCCGGTGGAGACCGTGTTCATCGGCGACTCCTCCACCGGCAACTTCGGCATCGCCCCCACGCGCGGCCCCGCCGGGTGCGTACGGTCCGCCGAGAACTACCCGGTCAAGGCCGTCGAGCGGCTCGCCTCGGACGGGGTCCGGCTCGACGTACGGGCGGACGTGTCCTGCGGTGGCGCCAGGATCCGCGACGTGTGGGAGGCGCAGAGCTTCCCGCCGGCCGGCGTCGAGCGGCTCGCCCCGCAGGAGGCGGCGCTCGGGCCGGGCACCGGGCTGGTGGTCGGCAGCCTCGGCGGCAACACCGCCGGGGTCGCGAGCATCCTCAAGCAGTGCTCGCAACGGCTCCGGGGCTCCGAGGGGTTGCTGATGGCCGCCGACCCGGTCGACGCGGCCTCGCCGGCCTCGGAGTGCGCCGCGTACTTCCAGGGGGAGGGCGCGCAGTGGCTCGCGGGGCGCATGGCCGCCGTCCGTCAGGACCTGGGCCGGATGTTCGGCCGGGTGAAGGCCCAGTCGCCGAACGCCCGTGTGGTGCTGGTCGGTTACCCCCGGCTCGTACCCGCCGACACCGGCCGGTGCCTCGCGGAGGTTCCGGGCGGCTCGGAGAAGCCGTTCGCGGACATCGGGCAGGACGCCCTGACGTTCCTGGACACCGGTGTGCAGCGGCCCCTCGGTGCCCTCATGAGGGAGGCGGCCGAGGCGGCGGGGGCGACCTATGTCGACCTCTACGCCCGGACCGGCACCACCACCGGCTGCGACGGGGCCCGGCGCGGTATCGGTGCCCTGCTGGAGAGCTCCGAGGTGAGCTACGGGGGGCGCGAACTCCCCTGGTACGTCCACCCGAACCGCACCGGCCGCGACATCCAGGCGGGTGCGGTCGCCGAGGCGGTCGAGGGGCTGCTCGGGGCGCAGGTGGCTCCTGGGTGGAGAGGAGGTGAGCGACGCCCCTCGGCACCCTGAAGGGCCGCGGCGTACACCGTGCCCCCGCCCGCCCCCTCAGCCCGACGTCAGCCGGGTCGGCTGGATGCCCGTGAGGAGGGTGGTGAGGGCCCGGTCGATGTCCGAGCCGAGGAACCAGTCGCCGGTGTGGTCGACGCTGTAGACGCGCCCCTCGGTGTCCATGGCGAGGACCGCCTGTCCGTCGCTCTCCTGGCCCAGGGGGCTGATCTCGGTCTCCAGGGCCCGGCCGAGGTCGCCCAGGGTGCGGGCGAGGTGGAGGCCGCCGAGCGGGTCGATCGTCACGGAGGCGGGGGCGATCTGCCGGCCGGGTCCGGGGACGGGGATGTGCAGGTTGCCGAACTCCGCCCAGGCTTCGACCACCGCCGGGAACACCGCGTGCTGGTGTCCCGCCGGTGAGGTGTGGGCGCGCAGGGCGTCGGCCCACTCCTCGGCCTGCCGGATGATCCAGCGGCCGGGCTCCCACCCCGCCGCGCGCAGGGCCTTCTCGACGACGGGGGTGAAGCGGGTGCTGTGGTCCCGGATCGGGTCGTGACGGCTCAGGTCGTGCTGTCCCGGAATGCGTCGGCCCGGGTCGTGCCGGCCCGGGTTCTGCCGGCTCGGATTCTGCTGGCCCGGGTTCTGCTGGCTCAGGTTCTGCACGGGAACGCCGTCAGCCCTTCTCGGCCGTGGTGGCCGCGCCGTTGGCGGTGAGGTCGACGGGGCGTACGCCGAAGTGGGCGAGCATCACCGAGCAGGAGCGGCAGGGCGCCGCGTAGCTTCCGTGCCGGGGGTCGCCGTCCTCGCGGATGTGGCGGGCGGTGAGGCGGCCGTGCTTGAGTGCTCGTCGGGCTTCGCCGCTGGTGAGGGGTTTGCGCTGGGCGCGCTTGGAGCGGGTTCCCTCGGCTGCGGTGAGCTGCCGGGAGAGGAGTATCGCCTCGGGGCAGCGGCCCGTGAAGCGTTCGCGCTGGCTGGTGGGGAGGGTGTCCAGGAAGTCCTGGACGAGGTGGTGCAGGACGGGTGGCTGGTCCCCCTTGCCCGCGGTGCAGGTGAGCGTCTCCCCGCGTACGGACAGCGCGGCGGCCACGGCCGGCAGAATGCCGTCGCGGCGGTGGAGCAGCCGGGGGGTGCGGTTGGAGTCGGTGGTGCTCCAGCTGAGGCGCGGGTCCCCGGAAGTGACTGTATGTACGTCGTGCATGGTGTCGATTTCCTCCCGTGCAATCCCCCGAGTTGCGGGGGACAGCCTGCCAAATGTGTCGGACGGTGGGGAAGCTGGGGCGGTATTGGGGACAGCGTGTCGCCCAAAGCCGCCCAACCGTCGCTCTTCCGTCACCTCTGTGTGACGGTCGGTGACGGCCGGGAAAGGGGCGGTCCGGCCTGTTGCGCCACCGCATAGGCTGTGCGGAACACCGGACGCAGCAGGGGGCAACCGCCATGACGACAGGTCGGCTCGGGCAGCAAGCCGCGCCACCGAACGCCGCCTACGCCGGGCAGGTCGTGCACTTCCCGGACCCGGTCCGGGCGTCGCGCCACCCGAGGGGGGTGCGGATCGACGCGAACGGTCATCCGGACTTCTCCCCGTACGCGCGCGCGGCGGCGGAGATCGCCGACCCGCCGGAGGGTTTCGGCATCGACGAACTCCGGCTCACGGACTACGTGTCGGCGAACGCGGCGCTGGCGGCGGCCGGTCACGAGCTGTGGGACACGATCCCGTCGGTCGCGACCCCGCACGGCTGGACCTGGCACCACGTGTCGGGCAGCCGCCGGATGGAGCTCGTACCGGTCGACGTGAAGCCGCTGCTGCGCCACCACGCCGGTCTGTCGACGACCCCGGTGGACCACGAGCGGCGCGGCACACGGCCGTTGCAGGGCACCCGGCCCGCGCACTTCCGGCTGCCGAAGGGTGCCGTCGCGGTGTCCGAGCAGCAGATCCAGGGCGCCGAGGAGGACTTGGGGTACCGGCTGCCGGGCGCGTACCGCTCGTTCCTGAAGGCGGCGGGCGGCTCCGCCCCGGTCGGTACCGCGCTCGACCCCGAACTGGGGCTCCTGGTGGACCAGCCGTTCTTCACGGTGCGCGAGGAGGCGGCGGTCAACGACCTCGTCTACGTCAACAAGTGCCTGCGGGACCACTTCACCAAGGACTTCCTGGGGGTCGCGTTCGTCCAGGGCGGTCTGCTGGCGGTGAAGGTGAGGGGGAGCGGCACCGGTTCGGTCTGGTTCTGCGCGTACGACGACGCGCGCGACCGGAACGACCTGTCGGTGCAGGAGCGGTCCGAGCGGCTGCTGCTGCCGTGCGGTGCGGACTTCGACGCGTTCCTCCAGCGCCTGGCGGGCAGCCCGCAGGAGCTGGAGACGGTGGCGAACCTGATGGTGGACGGCGGCTTCGCGCGTGCCGTCCCGGTGGAGGGCTGAGCGCGATGGTGACGTTCGCACAGGCGCAGGAGCGGGCCGACGAGTGGGTCAACGGTGACGTGCCCGCCTACCAGCACCGGGAGGTACGGGTCCGCGAGTTCGATCTGGGCTTCGTGGTGTGGGCGGAGGACCGCCCGGAGGGCCCCGTCTCGGACGGTGGCCGGCAGCGGCTGGTCATCGCCCGCGACAGCGGCGAGGCCACCCTGTGGCCGGGGCTGCCGGTGGGCGAGGTGATACGGCGTTACGAGGAGGAGTACGGCTCCACGCAGGACGCGGTGCCCGCCCCCCAGCCGCCCGCGCGCATCGACCTGAACCAGACGTCCTTCCTGCTGACGCCGCCGGAGTGGCTCCAGGAAGCGGCCGACAAGCTGGGCATTCCGGACGGCAGGCGTGAGCAGTCGCCGTCCGACGCTGCCGGTGCCGGTGCCGGTGCCGGTGCCGGTGCCGGTGCCGGTGGTGCCGGTGGTGCCGGTGGTACGGGTGCCGTGAGCGACGCCGTACCGTCCGTGCCCTCCGCCCGGCCCGTGCCGCAGGAGCCCGAGGACCACGAGCCGACCGCCTCCGACGGGGTGCCCGCGACGGGTTCCCCGGCCGCCGCGCCCGTGCCGGACGGCGCCACGCCGTGGGCCGGTACGGACACCAACCGCGGCTCCGACGACGCGGCGGTCCCGCTGCCCGCCACCGTGTTCGCCCCGCCGCTCTCGGGCGCCGACGACGAGGGTGCGCCCGCGCCGAGCGTTCCGGCCGACGCGCCGACCACGCTGATGTCGGGCGGGAAGCCGCCGCTCAAGCGGGGGCCGGGCGTCCCGCCCGACGCCGAGGACATCGCCGACGCGGCGACCAGCAAGGCCGTGGTCCCGCCGCGCGCCCCGCGCCCCAGTACGGTGCCCCCGCCGCCGAGCGCCCCGGGTATCCCGGGCGTACGTCCCGTGGCGCCTCCGCCGGTCTCGGGCCCGGGTGCGCCCGGCGTGCCCGCCGCCGGTTACGTACCGACGCAGCTGGCTCCCGCGGTCGGCGGCCCGGGCCTGCCGCAGCCGCCCGCGCCTCCGGGTCCGCCCGCGCCTCCGGGTCCGCCCGCGCCTCCTGGCCCGCGCGTGACGCCCGGCCCGCCCGCGCCTCCCGGTCCGCCTGCTCCTCCCGGGCCGCCGACTCCTCCCGGTCCGCGCGGTGACGTGCACCATGCCGAGACGGTGTTCGCCGCGCCGCCGGTCGGTGCTCCGGTGGGTCCGCCGGTCGGCGTCCCGGTGGGGCCTCCCGGCCCGCCGCCGCCCGTGGCCGGTGTGCCGGGGCCCTCCGCCGTCCCCCCGCCGCCGCCCGCGTACGGCTATCCGCAGCAGCCCGCCCAGCCGCCGACCGTGGGTCCCGGCTACCAGGCGGTGCTCCGCTACCGCGCGCCCGACGGCAGTGAGCAGCAGCTCATCCGGCGTTCGGCGCCGGGCACTCCGCACCCGGAGTGGCAGATGCTCTACGAGCTGCGGGGCATGAACGTGCCGCCGCAGCAGGTCATCGAGCTCCACACCGAGCTGGAGTCCTGCGAGCTGCCCGGCGGCTACTGCGCGCGGATGATCCGCGAGATGTGGCCGCAGGTACGGATCACCAGCGTCGCCCCGTACGGCACCGACCACGCGAGCCGTCAACAGGGCATGCGGCACCTCCTCACCCACCAGGGTGAGCTGCACCAGGTGGCGGACGGTCCCGCGCGGCCCGCCCCGGTGCGGGCGCCGCTGCCGCAGGTGCAGCCCGCGCCGCCGGTCGGCCCGGAAGGGGTGGCCGAGGAGCTGCTCCAGGCGTTCGGTCCGCAGGGCGTGCTCCGCTTCGACGAGCGGGCCGTGTCCCGGCAGGGTGTGCCGGAGGCGGTGGGCCGGACCCTGGTCTGGGCGGGGCTGCCCGCCGATTTCGGGCCGTTCTTCTGGGCGCAGCCCGGCCAGCCGGTCGTACCGACCCTCGCCGAGCTGGCCGCGCAGCGCCAGGTGCGGCCCGCGCCGGACGCGGGGGCGTACCTCGTGATGGGTACGGACTTCGGCCGGGCGATCTGCGTCCAGTACGGCACGGCGAACATCGTCGCCGTGCCCGTGGAGGCCGGTCCGGGCGGGCAGTCGGTGCTGCCGCAGTTCGTGAACACGGGGCTGCCGGAGTTCGTGCGGTGCATGGCCCTGCTCGGGCGGATGTGGCGGCTGCGGTACGGGCTGAACCCGGAGCAGGCCGGCCGCTGGACCGTCGACTTCCAGGCGGCCCTGGCGGCGCTCGACCCGGCGGCGCTCGCGTCGCCGGAGAGCTGGTGGTCGGTGCTGCTGGAACAGATGTGGGACGGCCTGATCTGATCGCTCGATCCGGCCCGTCGGCCTCTGGGCCCGGCCCGTCGGCCCGATCCGGTGCATTGCGGCCCGGGGACGCCCGCCCCTTCGAACCCTCCGTTCGAAGGGGCGGGCGTTTTCGCGTGTCCGGCCCGGTTCGGCCGGGTATCCCTTGGGGTGTTTGCGGTGGGCGCTCGCGGACGCCGCCGGGCTGTGACGCCGGTCGCTTCCGTCCGGAAAGAGGGTGATCGATTCCGACTTCCGGCCCAATTGCCGCATCCTTGACCTCAGGATCGATGGCGGCGTGCGGAAGAGAGGGCTTCAGGGATGAGTGCTGCACCGGTGTCCGGACATGGCTTCGTGGGGGGACGAGGACGTGGCTACCGCCCGGAGCAGGTGGATCGTTTCCTCGCCGCGCGTACGGCGGAACGGGACGCGGCCCTGGACGAGCTCTCCCGGCTGACCGCCCTCGCGGAGGAGCTGGCGGCCGAGTCGGCCCGGCTGGCCGAACAGGTCGCGGGCCTCGCCCCGCAGACGTACCAGGAGCTGAGCGAGCGCGCCCGGACCATCCTCGCCCTCACCGAGGAGGAGACGGCCGAGTCGGGCGCCGCCGCCCACGAGGCAGCACAGGCGGTACGGGACGCGGCCGAGGCCGCCGGACGCGAGGCCCGGGACGCCGCCCGCGCGTACGCGGAGAAGGTACGGACCCAGGCCGGGGAGGACGCCGAACACGTCCTCGCCGAGGCCCGCCGGGCGGCGGCGGACGTCCTCGCGCAGGCGGGCGAGGACGCGGCGCGGATCCGGGCGGAGGGCGAGGAGCTGATGGCCCAGACCCGTGCGCGTACGGCCAGCGTCCTCACCCACCAGGAGCAGGAGCACGCCGAACGCCACAAGGTCGCCGAGGCTGAACTCCTCGCGCACGAAACGCGACTGACGGAACGTCAGGACGAGTTGATGGGGCGCGCGGACGCCGTCCTCGCGGCGGCGAGGCGCGGGCTCACGGAAGCCGAGGAGGCCGCGCGGCACGGCCAGGAGGACGCCGAGGCCCGCGCCGCCGAACTCCTCTCCCAGGCCCGGGTGCGCGAGGAGCGGGTGGTCCGCGAGACCGAACGCGTCATCCGTGAACACGAGGTGGGCCGCGAGGAGTTGCAGGCCCACATGACGCACGTACGCAATTCGCTCGCGGCGCTCACCGGGCGGGTGACGGCTCCGCCGCCGGAGGGGTGAGCGGCGGGCGGCCTCGGCGGGCGGCCTCGGCGGGCCGGGCGTCCCAAGGGGCCGGGCCCTAGGATGGTCGTCGTGACCGACGAGACTCAGCGCCCCACCGGGCCGAACAGCACCCCTGACCTGCCGACCCAGTACACGCCGGCCGAGGTAGAGGGGCCGCTGTACGAGCGCTGGGTAGAACGCGGGTACTTCGAGGTGGACGCGAAGAGCGAGAAGCCGCCGTACACGATCGTCATCCCGCCGCCGAACGTCACCGGCGTCCTCCACCTGGGCCACGCCTTCGAGCACACGCTGATCGACGCCCTCACCCGCCGCAAGCGGATGCAGGGGTACGAGTCGCTGTGGCAGCCCGGCATGGACCACGCCGGCATCGCCACCCAGAACGTCGTCGAGCGCGAGCTCGCCAAGGAGGGCAAGTCCCGCCACGACCTGGGGCGCGAAGCCTTCGTCGAGCGCGTCTGGGAGTGGAAGGCCGAGTCCGGCGGCCGGATCGCCGGGCAGATGCGACGCCTCGGTGCGGGCGTGGCGTGGAGCCGGGACCGCTTCACCATGGACGAGGGCCTGTCCCGGTCCGTCCAGACCGTCTTCAAGAGGATGTTCGACGACGGCCTGATCTACCGCGCCGAGCGCATCATCAACTGGTGCCCGCGCTGTCTGACGGCCATCTCCGACATCGAGGTCGACTACCAGGACGACGACGGTGAGCTCGTCTCCATGAAGTACGGCGAGGGCGACGACACCATCGTCGTCGCCACGACCCGTGCCGAGACGATGCTCGGCGACACCGCCGTCGCCGTCCACCCCGACGACGAGCGCTACGCCCACCTGATCGGCAAGCGGATCAAGCTGCCGCTGACGGACCGCACGATCCCGGTGGTCGCCGACACGCACGTCGACCCGGAGTTCGGCACCGGCGCGGTCAAGGTGACCCCGGCGCACGACCCGAACGACTTCGCCATCGGCCGGCGCCACGACCTGGAGTCGATCGAGGTCCTGGACGAGCGCGGCATCATCACGGTGCACGGTCCGTTCGAGGGACTCGACCGTTTCGAGGCCCGTTCGGCCATCGTCGCCGCGCTGCGGGCCGAGGGCCGGATCGTCGCGGAGAAGCGCCCGTACGTCCACTCCGTCGGCCACTGCTCGCGCTGCAAGACGACGCTGGAGCCCCGGCTGTCCCTGCAGTGGTGGGTGAAGGTCGAGACGCTCGCGAAGGCCGCCGGTGACGCGGTCCGCGACGGCCGGGTGGACATCCACCCCGCCGACCTCTCGCAGCGGTACTTCGACTGGGTCGACAACCTCAACGACTGGTGCATCTCACGGCAGTTGTGGTGGGGCCACCGGATTCCCGTCTGGCACGGCCCGGACGGCGAGACCGTCTGCGTCGGCCCCGACGAGCAGCCGCCGACGGGTGAGGGCTGGACGCAGGACACCGACGTCCTCGACACGTGGTTCTCGTCCGGCCTGTGGCCGTTCTCGACGATGGGCTGGCCGGAGCGGACGCCCGACCTGGAGAAGTTCTACCCGAACTCCGTCCTGGTCACCGGCTACGACCTGATGTTCTTCTGGGTCGCCCGGATGATGATGTTCGGCCTGTACGCGATGGACGGCGAAGTCCCCTTCCGTACCATCGCGTTCCACGGCATGGTCCGTGACGAGTTCGGCAAGAAGATGTCGAAGTCCTTCGGGAACGCGGTCGATCCGCTGGACTGGATGGACAAGTACGGCTCCGACGCGCTGCGTTTCACGCTGGCGCGGGGCGCCAACCCCGGTACGGACGTGCCGATCGGCGAGGACTGGGTCCAGGCGTCCCGCAACTTCGCCAACAAGATCTGGAACGCGACCCGGTTCGCGTTGATGAACGGCGCGACGGTCGAGGGCGAACTCCCCCCGGCGGAGCAGCTGTCGGCCACCGACCGCTGGATCCTGTCCCGCCTGAACACGGTCGTGGCCGAGGCGGACGCGTACTACGAGGACTACCAGTTCGCGAAACTCGCCGACTCCCTCTACCACTTCGCGTGGGACGAGGTCTTCGACTGGTACGTCGAGCTCTCCAAGACGACGTTCTTCGCGGGCGGCGAAGCGGCCAAGGTCTCGGCGCGCGTCCTGGGCGAGGTCCTCGACGTGACGCTCCGGCTGCTGCACCCCGTCGTCCCGTTCGTGACGGACACCCTGTGGACGACGCTCACCGGGCGCGAGTCCGTCGTGATCGCCGACTGGCCGGTGGACAGCGGATTCCGCGACGCGGGCGCCGAGGCGGAGATCGAGAGTCTCCAGCGGGTCATCACCGAGGTCCGCCGCTTCCGCTCCGACCAGGGCCTCCAGCCCGGCCAGAAGGTCCCGGCCCGCCTGGACCTGTCGGGTACGCGGCTCGCCGCCCACGAGGCCGCCATCCGCCAACTCCTGCGCCTCCAGCCGGAAGGCGACGGCTTCAGCGCCACCGCGACGCTCCCGGTCGCCGGTGCCACGGTCGCGCTCGACCTGTCCGGCGCGATCGACGTCGCGGCCGAGCACAAGCGGCTGACGAAGGACCTCGGGGCGGCCGAGAAGGAGAAGGCCCAGGCGGAGGGCAAGCTCGGCAACGAGGCGTTCCTCGCGAAGGCCCCGGACAACGTGGTCGAGAAGATCCGTGCGCGCCTGGCGAAGGCCGAGGACGACATCGTCCGGCTGCGGAACCAGATCGACGGCCTGCCGCCGGTTCGGTAACCGGAGACGTCACCGCGGTCGGCGGTCGGTAGTCGGTAGTCGAGGGAGCCCCGGACGTGCGTCGTCCGGGGCTCCCTCGTATGTGCCGGGCGGGCAGGTGACTTTGCCGACTCCGCTTCGCGAACTCGCCCCCTTCTGTTGCCGTTCGACCGTTTCCGCAGGCCGGGACCGGCGGTGATGACACAGAACCGATCACCGGGCCCCGACGTCCGTTGTCAGTGCAGCTGCTTCGCTGCTCAGCCTGTGGGGCGCGGGCCGTTGCCCGTGGAGAAGGGGAACCCAATGCCGCACGACGACGGAGAGAGCCCGGCGCGGACATACGACGCGCCCACCTACGCGGTGCTGGCGGCCGAGGCCCGGCGCCAGGCCGCACTGCCCAGGCCGAAGGCGCGGAGCCGTGGTGAGAGCGACGTCCGCAGCGTGCCGTGGTGGCGGGTGGAGACCCTGCGGAGCATGTCAGGTCTGTCGATCCTGGTGAGCGGGGCGGTCCGCGTCGTACTCAGCCTGTACATCGTCGTGTCCATCGGCTTCGCCTCGGTCGATCTCGACAGCTGGTACGGCATCGTGGGCTGGTTCGCCCTGGCGCTCTACGCGGCGTACTGCCTCTTCGGAAGGCCCGGCACCAAGGCCCGAGAGCTGGCCCGCGCGGCTTGCGCACCCGACCCCGTACACATGCGGTACGCCCTGGTGTACGACCCGCCCTGGGGCGGGGCCGCCCTGCTGGCGCTCTTCCCGGCCGGCGAGGACGACGAGGCGCGGCCCGTAGGGGTCGTGCAACTCGCACCCCTGCTCCGGGGCCGGTTCGCGAAGTCGGGTGGACTCCCCGCAGACCCGCCGGTGGCGCCCGTGGGCACCCTTGAACTCCGTGGCCGTACGGACGATTCGCCGTGCGGAGTCCCCTGGATCGAGGACCGGGCGTACTGGCCGAAGCGTTCCTGGGACGCCGAATTCCTGGAGGGCCCGGAGGGGCCGGCTCTGCTGGCCCGGCTGCTGGACGCCGACGCGGAGCACGGGGAAGCCGTGAATTCGTGAGCGCCGGGTCGGCACCAAGTGCAGCTGGGCTGGGCGCAGTTCGACGGCCGACCCCAGGCCAGTCAGGCACGGCCTAGCATGATCGGTTTCAGGCAGGGGGGCTTGTGAGAACGAGAACGAGAACGATGCCGACCGTGGCGAAGGCCGCATCGGTGTGCCTGTTCGTGGGCGTCACCGTGGCCGGTTGCACGGACGACGGCACGACCGGGGGCGGGGGCGGCAGTGCCGACGGCAGCACGGCGAAGGGGGCGTCCGCCGGGCGGATGCTCGACGACGCGAACGCCACGATGCGCGGTCTGGCATCGGTGACCATCAAGACGGTCACCAGGGAGAGCGGAGGTGACGTCACGTCCAGCCAACTGTCGACGGATCTCAAGGCCACGTGCGCGTTCACGACGACCTCTCCCACGGGAGCCAGGCTGGAGCAGATCCGGACCGACGGGACGGACTACGTACGCCCGAACCGGGCCTACCTTGAGGAGTCGGGCCACGACGTGGCGGGCACGAGGCAGCCGGACCTGTGGGCGAAGACGCCGGTGAGTGCGGCGCAGCCGGGAGACGGACTCGCGGGATGCACACAGGAGTTCGCCTCGTTCGGTGCGGTCACCAAGGGTGAGGCGACCGAGATCGACGGCACTCCGGCGAGGGCGTTGAAGTCGGCCGACGGGACGGACGAGGGCGGTTCCTTCACCTTCTACGTGGCCACCGAGGGCAAGCCGTACCTCCTCAAGGTCGTCTACGAAGGCAACGGGGTCGCCACCACCACCTCGTTCAGCGCCTTCGACAAGCCGCTCGACGTTCACGTCCCGGACGCCACCGAGGTGGTGGACACGGCCGCGCTCGGCTGAGACGGGGGCCTCGGCGGCGGCCGGATCTTCGGCGCCGGGCCCCTGGGAGGGCCCGGCGCAGCGGCCGGCCTGTTCAGCCTCCGCAGCCACTGACCGAGATGGAGGAGACCGCGTTGTCGTAGAGGAAGAGAAGTTCCTGCTTCCCGCCCGCGGGGATGCTGAAGTTGTAGCCGTAGTAGTCGGCGTCGGTGTAGATGCAGACCTGGCCGCCGCTGAGGTTCCACACCGAGCTGATCCGGTCGTTCCACGCCCAGTCGATATAGGGGATGTCCGCCGGAGAGATCTGCAGCATCTCGCCGGTGTTGTCGTGGCCGTCGTAGAAGCAGATCTTGCCCCCCATGCAGGCGGGGTCCTTGACCGGGTCGGCCGACGCGGTTCCCGGGACCGTCAGTACGGCGGTGGAGGCGATGGCCGCCGCGACCACCGCGGTCTTCAGTGTCAGCTTCATGAGCATCCTTGTCCGTCGTTGCTGCCCGGGGGAGGCGCGGTCATGGTTACCGCGTCCCGCTGTCGGGTGTCGAGGGCATCGGGTCGTAAGACGATCCCCGGGCGCCTGCGGTTCGCCGGGACGACGTTGGCGATCATCTCCGCGAGAGGTGTCGTGAACGGATGCTCCTGCGGGGTGAGTTGGAGCGTGCGCCCGGGGTGGCGGCCGACATCAACGGGTGCGGGAGCGCCCGGACTCGACGCCGCCGGGGCGTGGCGTCCCGGACCGCAGCCCCCGTGGTCCCCGTGGCGCCAGAGCCGCCCGGAGCGTCGGGACGAGGAGGTGGCGGGCCTCGGACGGGGTGAGGGCGGCGGGGGTGGGGAGCGGGTTGAGGTAGCGGGTGTAGATGAGCCCGCCGAGGACCGTCACCGTGGCCGTGGCGCGGGCGGTGGCGTCCCGGCCGCCGAGAAATTCAGCAAGCCGTGCCAGCAGCTCGATCTCCAGGTACTCGCCGATCGCGTCGGCGGCCAGGCTGCCCTGCGCGGCGAGGGTGCGGAAGCCGGGGTCCTCCCAGAGCCCCGTCACCGCGTCGATCAGCCGCTCGGGGAGCGTGGCCGGGTCGCCGCCGAGGACCTCGTCAACGGTCAGCGCGGTGGCGCACTGGACGCGCATCACGTCCGCGAACAGGCCCTTCTTCGAGCCGAAGTGGTACGCGATGAGGGCCGTGTCGACCCCGGCGGCCGCCGCCACCGCGCGGAGGGTGGTACGGCGGTAGCCGTGTTCGAGGAAGAGGTTCCGGGCGGCCGTGACGATCGACTCGCGGGTGGGCGGATTGCCCCGGGGCCGTCCCCGGCGGCGGGCCGTCGGACGGACCGGTACGAGGGTGGCGGCGGGAGCGGCGTTATTCATCAACGTTGAGCCTGTGATGGGCGATCGACAGAGTCAAGGGTGTTCCGCCCACCACGCGAAGGGATACCCGCCACCATGCGCATCACCGTCTTCGGCGCCAACGGACCGACCGGCCGCCACCTCACCGGCCAGGCCCTCGCCGCCGGCCACCAGGTCGTCGCCGTGACCCGCCGCCCCGGCTCCCTCACCCCACGGCCCGGCCTCACCGTGGCGGTCGCCGACGCCACCGATCCCGCGACCGTCGCTCCCGCGATCGAGGGCGCGGACGCCGTACTCTCCGCGCTGGGCACGCGGTTCAGCAAGGGACCCATCACGACCTACTCGGCGAGCGCGACCGCCATCACCGGCGCCATGGCCCACCACGGCGTCCAACGGCTGCTGGTCGTCAGCTCCAGCATCGCCGATCCCCAATGGCGTCCGAGCGGCGCGTACTTCTTCAACCACGTGCTCGATCCGCTGGTGAACCGGCGGCTCGGCCGCACGCTCCACGAGGACATGCGCCGGATGGAGGCGGTGATCCGGCGTACGGACCTGGAGTGGACCTTCGTACGCCCCTCGGGCCTCTTCGAGCACTCCGCCGTCACCGCGTACCGCACCGCCGAGACCAGCGCGGACGGCGTCTTCACCGCGCGCACGGACCTCGCGGCGAGCATGCTGAGGGAGGCGGAGGAGCGGCGGTACGTCCGTACGGCCATGGGCGTCATCACCACGGCGGTGAAGCCGAACATCGCGAAGCTCATCTGGAACGAGGCGGTGAAGAAGTAGGAGGGGGAGCGGCGCAACCGGTCCCCGGCGGCCTCCGGGAGATGCGAATCTGAGTCCCGAACTCTGATTCAGAGTCCAAAAAGGCATGAGCAAAGTTGAGTTGACGTACTCAGGCTCCCCATGCGGTGCGTTGGTTACCTGTTGTCCGGCGGGAACACGGGCCGGGCGCCCTGGCTCCCCGGTAACCCGCTGTCGATTGAAAGTACTTCGACCCACCGGAGGGGGACTCCTTGCGCAACACCGCGCGGATGGTGGCCGGATATGGCGACGGGATGCGGACGGTGGGGCGGCTTCCGGGCTGCGTACTGCTGGCTGTCGTGCTCGCAGCTTGTACGTCGGACGACACGAATCGGGCGCAGGGGGAGCGCAGGCCGACCTTGGACATGGAACAGGCCGGTCAGCGGGCGGAGGACATACTCGACGGGACGTTGGCAGCCGTACGGCCCTCGGTGGCTTGGTCCCACGGCAGCCCCGTTGAGGCTGCCTGCAGCGCGGGTCTCAACGAACCGACAGGCACGACGACCGTCACACGCAGCAGGAACATCCTCACCGTGGTCTCCGACGAACGTCGCGGGAACCTGCTGGGAGCGGTGCAACGGTACTGGAAGGAAAAGGGGTTCACGATTCAGAGCGTGAACTCCGACGCCTCCATGCCGTCCATCCGCGCGAAAGCACCCGACGGTTTCGCCGTCGCCCTGGAGGTGGGAAGCATCGGCAATGTCTCCGTCAGTGCGGGATTGAGTTGCGCGGCAAATTCGGCCGTTACCTATCCAGCGGGCACGCCGGGCGTTCCGGGAGGGCCGAAGGCCGAGGAGGTACGGCCCGGAGAGCGATCCGCCTTCTGGTCCTCCTCGGAGCCGCTCTCCTGAAGCCCCGTGCGGGGTGGGCAGCGCATCGGTGCGGGGCCCGTTCAGGCGAGTGCGGGGGCTCCTGCCCAGGGCTGCTTGCGGGCCGAGAACTTGGGGCGCTTGGTGGGCGCGGCGGCCCTCGCCTCCCTGCTCTCGCGGAGAGCGTTACGCATCGACGCGATCGAACCGGTGGCGGCGTCGGCGGTGTGGTCCGGCGCCGGAGTGTCGTCTTCGGCGCACTCCCGGCACGAGCCCGGCTCGGGCGCCCGGAACGCGCGCTCGCACCCGCCGTCGCAGGTCTGCCAGGGCGGAAGTTGCGGCGCCGCACTCGGGGGTGGCGCCCCGATCGACGTACTGGGCAGCCCTGTTGTGACGGCTGCGGCTGTGCGTGACGACCCCGGGAGGGGCATGGGCTCGTCGCGGAGCCGGTAGCCGATGACGCGGGCCGGACGTGTGACGAAGACTGCCGGGAGCCCGATCGTCAGGGTCTGGGTGATCGTCTCGGTATCGATCCCGTGGGCCAGCCAGGCGGCAACGGCGGGGGCCATCTCCTCGACTTCGCGGCGGGTGAAGATCAGCCGGGGGTCGACGATACGCAGCGAGGCGAGGATCACGACGGCCATCGGGTCGACGTCGGCGATACCGAGGGGTGCGGAGTCCTCCACGTCGGCGTCCGCCTCGTCCAACTGGGGCGTCATGGACCGGACATCGGCGGCTGCGGCAGGCTCACCCGCGTCGCCGTCGCCGTCGGCGGCACCGCTGCGGTCGGCATCGGCATCGGCATCGGTATCGGTGGCAGCCCGCTGTTCGTCCGCCGCGTCCGGAGGCGTGACCGGGGCAGCCGCCGGGGCCGGTGCGGTCGGTACGTCGGCGGGCTGGCGCGGGGAGGGCAGCAGCACCGGGGCGGGTGATGCCGGGGCGGGCACCGGGGCAGGGATGCCGGGCGTCTGCCGACCCGTAGCGTCCAGGTCCGGCTGGTCCAGCTTTGGCAGCTCCGAGCCCGTCCGCTTCGGCGCCTCCCGCTCCGGAAGGTGCAGGCCGGGGACCGTACGGAAGTAGGTCCGGGTACGGATGACGCCCCCGGCCCAACGCTCCTTCCGGCGCACCAGGTAGCCCGCGTACTCCAGCTCCCGCAGCGCCCGGGAGAGGGTGATCCGGCCCTCGTCGAAGTGGGCGCAGAGGGCGTCGACGGTCACGGGGGCGCCGTCCGGCAGCGACAGGATGTAGGCGCCGACGCCGACTGCGGCCGCGCTGCCCCGGCGTTGGGCCAACGAGTTGTGCAGGATCGTGAAGTCGGAGGTCAGCCGGGTGCGGACATGGGTGACCCCGGAGGTCGGGTGTGCGGGCCCGGATTGGGCGCGCGGGGGCGCGATAAAGTCGCTTACAGCCATGGGGGAAGGTCCTGCTTCCTGAGTGGTCAGACCCCCGGTGGGAATTGCCGTCCCGTCCGGGGGTCGCTCTGTGTATGAAGTCGTTGCGCTGAAAGTAACCGCCCGAACTGCCCCGGAGCAACCAAGTCACCCGCACGGGTGATGACAGGGAGGGGAGGGAGGGGGGTCAGTTCTTTCACCCAGTTCTTTCAGGAGTCCGCCGCCCCACCGGGGTACGGCACACCGGCATCCGGTGGAGCGACCGACGGCAGTCCGATGGCCGGTGGGGCTGGGGGAGTTGGGCGGGCCGGGCCCGGTGCGGCGTCGGTGCGGGCGGCGTACGGGGCGATGCGCGGGCAACGCGGGGCGACCGTACGGGCGGCGGTGCACGGCGGGCTCAGTGCCACCACCGCCGCAACGAACGAAAACCCGAGCACTTCCTCGCCTTCGTCGGCATAGCCGCAACCCTCATCTGCCACCGACGACTCACCGAATGAGACAACATTGTAAGCGGATCGCTGCTGCGGTGACCGAGAGGCGGTCGCCCTCACCGGCGAGGTGGATCTGGCAGGGCCAGACCACCCCCTGGACCGTCCGAGTCCCTCGTCAGGACGATGGTGCCGGGGCGTCGCCCTGGGATCAACGCTGCTCCCTGGCAGTAGTGTCCGGCTGCGGGTGCTGGGGCGTGAGTGTCCGGGGGCGACGCCGTATAACGACCACCTCGATGCCGAGTTCACTGTCACCAGCAGCTTCGCCAACGGGCTTATTGAGCTGTATCTGTCGCCCGAGAACCTGGACGACTGGTCCACGTCTCTGAACGAACTTGCTGCCTACCGCGACATCAAGTGGAAGGCATCCAGCGGCTGCGAGTTCCAGATCGAGTTGGACCGGAGTTTCTCCGTACCCGTACCCATCGTCAGAAATCCAGGACGTTCGCGCCGCGCAGCTTCGCCAGGAGTTCCTGGTGCAGCCGGGGCCAGACGCCGGCCTCGGTCCACTCGGCCAGGCGGCGCCAGCAGGTCATACCCGAGCCGAAGCCGAGCTCCTGCGGCAGGTGCTCCCAGGCGATCCCGGTATGCAGCACGAACAGGATGCCCTGAAACAACAACCGGTCCGGATGCCGCTTCCGTCCGGGATGGCGAGCACGACCCTCGACTTTCGGCAGCAGCGGCTCCATCACCGCCCACGGTTCGTCCTCGACATGCCACGGCTTCGGCCGAGCCACCCCACACCCCCGGATCAGCAGTTCCGGACCGATCTATCCACCTTGAAGATCATTTTGTTTGGAGTTCCTATCGCCACCCTCGCACACACTCGGGCCAGTTCAACTGAAGAGGTTGAGCCGGCGATGGCAGAACGATCGCCCTCGTAAAAGGAGGGCTTGTCATAACCACCGGTACGGCTACCACTTTCAGGCGAACGCGGGCCTGTGAAAATGAAGCCCGCAGAAAAGGGACTCGCGGCCGAAACCCCATACGCCCCAAGGCGAGCCGCGGCTATGGCGTTTATCCGACCGGTGAATTTGTTTTCCTCTGCTCACCAAGCGTGCTAGATCTCTCGCGAGTCCGCGCCGATGCGAGGGCTTTCCGAACAAGCGAAAGAGAAAGACTGTGCGTAAGAAGCTCGTAGTAGCTGCGGTTGCTGTCGTCATGCTTGGAGCGGCTGGCGCGGCGAGCGCCATCACGTCGAGCGAAACCCCGGCGCAGCGGCTCCTGCCCGACGACAAGTCGATTTCGGTCCCGCATATCGTTGAGGGCCCTTCCGTGTCGATCCCGGTGGGCGACGGAACCCACCCCGGGACGGCCGCGGCCTTGGCCGCCTGCCCCGACGGTGAAGTCCTCACCGGGGGCGGGGCAAACGTCACGGCGGGCAACTCGCATGCCGAGCGGTACGAGCTCCACTCGTCCCTTCCGATCAGCGGGGAACGGTGGTGGGCCTTCGCCACCAACACGGATACCGTCAACACGGGATCGATTCGGGCGTATGCCATCTGCGCAAAGGTCATCAAGGTTCACGTTCTCCCGTGACGTGACCTCACCAAATGCGCTGACGTGGCGGCGGGCCCGGCGACGACCCCGGGCCCTCTCCGCAGCCGGCGCAGCCTCGTGAGTCCGCCCGGCCGAGCGGAACAGCGTGTTGCAGTGACCGCGATCTCGCCGTCACGTCTGCCCCCACGAGTCTCGGTTCATCGGACGAGGGTGGAGGTCGGGGGTGGCGGTGAAGGCTTCGATCTTTCCGCGCGGATCGGGCGCCGCGCCCATGGTTCGCTGCCCGGCGGCGTGTAGCGCGGGGTGCAACGCGGGATGGACGCGTTGCACGCCGCTCGTGGTGCCGAAGTTTCGCCTCCTGGCCGCCGCCGTCACCCGCAGCCTCCATGTCACCAGTACCGAGGCCGGCCGGATCCTCGTCCCGGCCGCGCGTACGGTCGGCGGCGGAGCCGGTGGCAAGGGCCCGGTCGCCGGCACCGGCGGGCGCCGGACCGAGGCTCTCGACGAGGCACTCACCGTTGCCGCCCAGGATGCCGCCAGCGCCCTCGGCCAGTCACCATCAGACTGCCGGTGCGGCCACAAGCCGCACCGGCAGCCCGTGTCACAGCATGTTTCCGTGCGGCTCCAGCTCCTTCAGGAGCACCGCGCTCTCGTAGTCCGTCACGTCCCACCGCCAGGTTCCGACCGGCGCGTACCCGCGTCTGCGGTACCAGGCGATCAAGTCGACCGCCTCGGCCGACGTGTCGATCACCACCCGTGAAGACCCGAGCGCGGCAATTCGTTCCTCCGCCAGGGACAGCAGCCGCTGTCCGAGGCCCGATCCCTGATACGAGGGATCCACCGCCAGCTGCCAGAACGATCCTGACCCTGCTGGAGCCGGATACCCCTCCGGGACTTCGTACGGAGACGCCACCGCAACGGCATGTTCTACGAGTCGTGCATGCCGTCCGAGGAGTGACCGCGCCGCCGGAGCCAGGCGGCGACATACGGACGACCGTGCGGGGGGCGGGCTCAGTGCCCCAGGGTTTCCGCGAACTCGATGGCCCGGCCCAACTGGTGTGTGGTCAGCCGCCGTACCTCCCACACCAGTCCGCTCACTCCGCCGGGCGCGGAACAGGTCGATGGGGGATGGGCGGGCGTGAGGCCGGTCAGCGCTGCCAGGTCGGCGGCGGGGACATCGAGAACGGCACAGAAATCCGTGAGGAGTTCAGCCGTCAGCGGGACGGTCCCGCGCCCGATCCCTCCGTAGGTGGCGGGCGACCAGTAGCGTCCCGTCGCCACGAGGAACGTCTTGGCCGTAGCGGTCCACCCGAGGTTGCGGTTCCGCAGTAGCCGCATGAGCAGCGCCCCGGGTCCGTGCGGATAGCGCTCGACCGCAGGTGGCCAGGGGTCGAGTGGCGGCAGTACGCGACCCTCCTGCGGCATCGATGCCACGAACGTCCTTAGGAGGTGGGGCTGTTCAGGTGGCAGGGTGATCCCGATCCGGACGAGCCGGTGCACGTCCGATCCTGCTCGCGGGTCGACCGGCGCGAGGTCGTCGGGGACTTCGGCTCCCGCGATCACGAAGAGATCCGCTGTGTGCAACCCCAACGCGGGGGCGAGTCTCCGCAGTACGGACGGGCCCGGCCCGTCGCCCCTCAGCGCACCGGACAGAACACTGTCGCTGCCGCTCTCGTCCTCGTCCTCGCCCTCGGCAAGTCCCGCCGACCGGCTCAACGCGGCGACGTCCAGCCGCCTGTGTTCCATCAGTCGCCCCAACAGGGCTCCGGATAGAGCGTGTTCCGTCATCCGGGAAGCCTACGGCCCGCCCTGACGTCGGCCTGAGCACGCCGACGCGTATGCGAGTGAGGCATGGCGCCTACCGTCCCGTCATCCCGCCGCCTCGGTGGCAACACCTTGCTCCGGCCGGGTCCGGACGCCCCAGCGGGCGAGCGGGGGTCCGGCAGCGCCCAGCGCCGCGAAGAACAACGCCAGCAGCAGCCAGCCCGTCGTGCCGAGGCCGAGCACCACCGTGGTGAGGATCGCGGGGGCGAGCGCCTGACCGGCGCTGAAGCCGAGACCGAAGAGACCCTGGTACTGGCCCTGGGCGTGGTCGGGGGCGAGACCGAAGCCCAGGGCGAAGGCCGCCGAGGACTCCCAGACCTCGCCCAGGCTGTGGACGAAGATCGCGACCAGGACCAGTCCCGCCGCCACCCAGACCGGCACGAACGCGGCCAGCGCCATCATCGGGCAACTGACGAGGAAGAGCAGCCCTGCCGTGCGGAACGCCCTGCCGCCGTCGTGCGGGGTTTCGATACGCGAGCCGATCCGGGTCTGCATCAGCACGCAGAAGGCGGCGTTGACGGCGAAGAGCGCCGCCACCGTCCAACTGGGCGCCTCGGTGTGTCCGGAGATCCAGATCGGCAGGAGCAGGGAGACCACCGGGTACTGCAAGCCCATGGCGCCGTAGAGGACGGTGAACGTCAGGTACGGGCGGTCCGCGAAAGCGAGCCAGCGACGCTGCTGCGGCGGTGCCGCGAGTACCGGATAGTGGGGCAGGAAGATCAACAGCGCCCCGCACAGGGCGAAGCTCGCCGCGTTGCCGATGATCAGCGTGATGTAGGCGCCACGGGTGTCGGCGGCCAGCGCCAGGCCCGCCCCGACCGTTCCGAGAATGACGCCCAGGTTGACGAAGGTACGCAGTTTCGCCCGGAACAGGGCCGGCCGCTCACCTCCGACCCGGGCCACCAGAGCGCCCCAGGCCGCCCCGCCCACCGCTGCGGCGATCTGGTCGACCGTCGCGATGACCGTGAGCGCGGCCCAGTTCTCGACGAGGACGAGGGCCGCCATCGATATGGCCTGGGCCGCGAGGGCCACCATCATGATCGTGCGCGCCCCGCGCCGGTCGGCGAGATGCCCGCCGGGTATCCCCGCGCACAGGCCGACCACACCGGCGATGGTGAGCGCGGCGCCGACCTGCGCTGCGGGCAGGCCCACGACCCGGGTGAAGTAGAGCGCCGACGCCGCGTTGAACAGACCGTTGCCGACCCGGTTGGTGAAACTGGCGGCGATCAGCACGCGCTCCGGCCTGCTGTTCCCGGCCATGCGGCCTATGGCGCCCATGCGTTGTGCCCGATCGCTTCTGATCATGGGCAGCAGGCTAGGCCGTTTGTCAAAAGTGCCGTGACCGACAACGTTCACCTGGCCGCCGTGGCGGTCGCTGCGAGCCGGACCGGATGCGCGCCTGGTCTCCTACGGAGACGAAGTACGCCGAGCGGTGAGTACAGGCTGGTAGTACCCGCTGGAGGCCGGGGTGTGCCAGGTCAGGCTGGTGAAGCCGGCTTCAGTGACGAACTCCGTCAGCTGCCGGCGGGTCAGTGCCCAGTAGGTGGCGCGGCGGACTCGAACATTCCAGGTGTCCTGTGCTGGGGTGAGTTGGAAGTGCTCAAGGTCGTAGCGTTCGCCGTCCTCGTGCCAGTGCCAGAGCTGGAAGTTGATCACCAGGCCGTCGGGGGTCTCGGAGACCTGGGGTGGTGTCGCTGTGGGTTTGGCCAGGCGGGTGTCGTCGTAGTCCCGGAGCGTGATCACCAGCAGTCCGTCGTCTCGGAGCACGCGGCGCATGCCGATGAGTGCCGGCTGGAGGTCCCGCGCGGACAGCAGGTGCGGGAGCGAGTTGTCGGCGCACAGGACGACGTCGAAAATTGAGGATGTGAAGGGCAGTTGACGCATGTCTGCGGCGGTTGCCGGAAGGCTGACGCCACGGGCTGCCGCTTCGGCCGCGGCTCGTGCGGCTGCGAGGGGGCTCAGGTCGCTGCCGATGACTTCGTGCCGGCCGAGGGCCAGTCCGATCGCTTGGGTTCCGATCCCGCACGAGCAGTCCAGGATTCTGTGTGGTCCCGGCCCCAGACGCGAGTGCACGAGCTCGTCCAGCACCTGGGCCTGATGCGCCATGCTCGCATCCCAGTCCCGGAAGATCAGGTGGTAGTCGCGGGCCAGTTCGTCGTAGAAGTCCCTGGTTGAGGATTCGGACATGCGCGCCACCATAGTGCGTGACTGTCAGGCGGGCGTGCCATTTTGGGCTGCGGTGGCCGGACCCCGACCGCCCCAGCGGATGCCCTTCTCGCTGCGGACACGTGCGCGTTCGCGGCGTTGGGCACCGCCCCGGCAGGTCTGCCCGGTCGCGCGGATCCGGCCGTACGGCGAAGGGTGGGGACTGCCCCCCCGGCATCGGTCAGGCGGCGATCCCCAGCTCCGTACGGGCGCGGTGGGCGAACGCCCGGACGGCGGGTTCCCTGCGCCACGGGGTCAGGGCCGTGTTGAACTCGCGTACGTAGTCCAGGGCCCGGGCGGAACGGACGCGGGCGAGGACGTCGACGGACCGGTTGCCGAGGGCGAGGCCCTGGTCGAGGTCGCGGGCCTGGAGGTGGGCGGTGCCCACGATGGCCAGGCGCATGCCGACGGAGCGGGTGAAGGCGCCGGACGGCATGGCGGCGGCCCGCTGGTTCCAGGCGAGGGCGGCCCTCGGGTTCCGCAGGTCGCGGAAGATCTCGGCGGCGTCGGCCGAGAGCCGCGCGTGGTGGTAGAAGTCGATCCAGGCAGGTTCGTCGCCGCTGTCCGCCTTCGCCCGTTCGAGGAGTCGCTCGGAGGAGGCCAGGGCGCGCGAGGCGGCCCGGGGGTCGTGCTCGCGGGCGTGGGCGCGCGCCTCGATCAGTCGGGTGAACGCCAGTACGCGCGGGGCCGCTTGGCCCTTGGCCCGTTCGTACGCGCCCTGCGCCATGTCGACGGCCTCGCCCGCGAACCCGCGCAGCAGCGACTGCATCGCCATCGTGGTCAGCACGTAGCAGCCCAGCTGTACGTCTCCGCCCGCCCGGGCCAGCCGGAGCGCCTGGATGAAATGCCTTTGGGCGACGCCATGTTCACCGACGTCGAAGGCGGTCCAGCCGGCCAGCCGGGAGAGTTCGGCGGTGACGGAGAAGAGTTCGCGGCCCACGTCGTCGGTGAACGCGCCCCGCAGTATCGGAGCCGCACGTTCGCGGAGGCAGGTGGTGACGGAGTCGGACTTCCAACTCCCGCCGCCGTACCTGGAGTCCCAGCGCCGGGCGTCCTCGGCGGCCTCGCGCAGCTCTTCCAGGTCCGCCCTGCCGACCTGGCGACCACCCCGGTGCCCGGCGGTGTCGTCGGCGGGGGTGACCAGCCAGCGGGTGACCGGGGTGGTGAACGCGGACACGGCGAAGCCGGAGACGCCCGTGGTGAGGAAGTCGCGGCGGTTCACGGAGCTCCAGAACGAAGTGGCGGCGCGTACCGCGTCATCGGGATCCCTCGGGAAGTCCAGCCCCACGCCCGCGTCCGGTGTCCGCGCGTCGCCCATGCCGATCTCGGCGAGGCCGACGGGCCGCCCCAGCCGTTCGCCGAGCGCCCGGGCGAGGAGCTCGGGAACCGGCCACTTCGGCGTCATCCCGCGCCGGCACCAGTTCGCCACCGAGGTGTGCGAGTACTCCGTCACCGTCCCCGCCTGCTGGGCGAGCTGGTTGATCCGGCGCGCCAGCGACTTGTGGCTCGCCCCGCACTCCTCGACGAGCCGGGCCAGCTCCGCGTTGGGCGGGCGGCTCCGGCGGACCCTCGATGCCACTGCGTCCTCCTGATCGACAGTCGGTCTGCCTCCGGAGCGTGGTGCACACGAGGGCGGTACGGACCCGGGCGCCGCGTGCCGCACGCGACCGCCACGCTGCGCTGCGCCGTGATGAGCCGCGACGGCCGTGCCGGGGTGCCCGGGCCACCGAGGGTAGGGCCTCCGGGCCCGCGCCCGGCGGTGCGCGCGACCCGTGAGCCCCCGTGCGAGCCCTCCTCACCCCGCACGGCAGCCGCTGTGATGGAGGCCCCGGCCCCACCGAAAGGACACCCTGCCCATGAAGATGACCGTCGTCGGATGCGGCTACCTCGGCGCCACCCACGCCGCGTGCATGGCCGAACTCGGCCACGAGGTGCTGGGACTGGACTCCGACCCGGACAAGATCGCGCTCCTGGCCTCCGGCAGGCCCCCCTTCTTCGAGCGCGACCTCGACGGGCTCCTCGCCGAACACACCGCGAGCGGACGGCTGAGGTTTACGACCTCCGTCGAGGAGGCCGCCGCCTTCGCCGGCCTGCACTTCGTCGGGGTCGGTACCCCGCGGCAACCGGGCGGCGACAGCTACGACCTCTCCCAGCTCTTCGGCGCGGTCCTCTCCCTCGCCCCGCACCTCACCGCCCCGGCGGTGATCGCCGTCAAGTCGACCGTCCCGGTCGGTACGGCCCCGCAGGTCGCCGAACTCGTCCGGGCCGCCGCACCGGCGGGCGGCCTCGTCGAGATCGCCTGGAACCCCGAGTTCCTCCGGGAGTCCCGCGCGGTCGAGGACACCCTCCGCCCCGACCGGCTCGTCCTCGGCTTCGAGGCCCCCGGCACCCGGGCGGAGACCGTCCTGCGGCAGGCGTACGACCGGATCATCGCGGCGGGGACGCCGACGATCGTCACCGACTGGGCCACCGCCGAACTCGCCAAGGGGGCCGCCAACTCGTTCCTCGCCGCCAAGATCTCCTTCATCAACGCGATGGCGGAGGTCTGCGAGAAATCCGGCGCGAACGTCTCCGAACTCGCCGACATCCTCGGCCACGACGTCCGCATCGGGCGGCACGGCATGCGGCCCGGCATCGGGTTCGGCGGCGGCTGCCTGCCCAAGGACCTCGGCGGCTTCATCGCCCGCGCGGAGGCGCTCGGGGCCGAGGAGGCGGTCGGCATGCTCCGTGAAGCCGGGGCGGTCAACGCCCGCCGACGCCGACGCGTCGTGGACCTGGCCCGCGAGGAACTCGGTACCGACCTGCGGGGCAAGCGGATCACCGTCTGGGGCGCCGCCTTCAAGCCCGGGACCGACGACATCCGCGACTCGCCCGCCCTGGCCGTCGCCGGGGCCCTCCACGCCCTCGGCGCGCTGGTCACCGTCACCGACCCGAAGGCCCTCGACAACGCCCGGAAACTCCACCCCGAACTCGACTGCGCCGAGGACCCGGCCGCCGCCGTCGACGGCGCCGACCTCCTCCTCCACCTCACCGAGTGGCCCGCCTTCGCCCGACTCGACCCCGGCCCGCTGGCCGTACGCGCCAGGACGCCGAAGCTCGTCGACGCCCGCGGCACCCTCGACACCGACCGGTGGCGCGCGGCCGGCTGGAGCGTGCGGGCCCTCGGCTGCGCCTGACCCGTACACCCCCCGGACCCGACCCGATCGGGCACAGGATGTCGGGTCCGGTGTGATGGGCTCCGCCTAGCGTCGTGAGCGTCAAAAGGAAGGGCACCCGACATGCTGGAGCGGCTGAACCAGGCCATGGAGCACATCGAGCTCCGTCTCGACCAGGCGATCGACGTGGCGGAGCTGGCCCGTATCGCGGCCACCTCGGAGTACCACCTGCGCCGGATGTTCTCCGCCCTGGCCGGGATGCCGCTCTCGGAGTACGTCCGGCGCCGCCGGCTCACCCTCGCGGGCGCCGAGGTGCTCGCGGGGCGGGAGACGCTGCTGGAGATCGCGGTGCGGTACGGGTACGGCTCGGGCGAGGCGTTCGCGCGGGCGTTCCGGGCCATGCACGGCATCGGCCCGGGCGAGGCCCGGCGTACCGGCGCGGCACTCAGCTCCCAGTCCCGGATGTCCTTCCGCCTCACCGTCGAAGGAAGCAGCAGCATGCGCTACCGCGTCGTGGCCAAACCGGCCTTCACCGTCGTCGGGTTCAAGGCCCGGGTACCCCTGGTCCACTTGGGCCCGAACCAGGCGATCATCGACTTCGTGCGCGGGATCGACCCGCAGGCGCTGGAGCGCCTGGGGAAGCTCTCGGACCAGGAGCCGCACGGGATCGTCGCGGTCTGCGACGACCTCGACCCCAGCCGCGCCGAGGGGACCGAACTCGACTACTACCAGGGCGTGATCACCTCGGCGGCAGCCCCGGAGGGCGCGACCGCCCTCGCCGTCCCGCCCGGCACCTGGGCGGTCTTCACCGCCTCCGGACCCGTACCGCAGGCCATCCAGGAGCTCTGGCGGGACGTGTACACCGAGTGGTTCCCGTCGAACCCGTACCGCAGCCGCCCCGGCCCCGAGATCCTCCGCACCCGGATGTCGCCGGACCACACCGAGGCCGAGGCCGAACTCTGGCTTCCGGTGGAGGGCGAGCGGGGCTGAGCGGAGGGGGCGACCGACCGGAGGGGGCGACCGACCGGAGGGGGCGTCCCGGTGTATCGCGGGATATCACGGGATATCGCGAACGTATTGAAAACCGCATACGCCCCCGCAACAGCCGGTCGTCTTCCCTGGGAGCATGACCCACCCCGCATCCCTGTCGGCCCCGTCCACCGAACCGTCCGCCGGACCGCCCGCAGCCCCGCCCCGGAGCCCCCGTCCCGGCACCGGCGGAATCGTGCTCCTCGGAGCGGTGGTCCTCGTCCTCGCCGGTGGTGCTTTCGCACTGCGGAGGATGCTGCTGATGCCCGCGTCGAGGTGCATGGCCGGGAAGTGGCACGGCTGCTTCGACACCTTCAACGGCGTGGTGCTGATGACCCTCGTCCTGCTGCCGGTCGCCGTGCTGGTCGCGTGGGCCCTGGCGTGGCGCCGGAAAGCGGCCGGGGGCGCGGGGGCGTGGCGGAGGTCGCTGGCCGAGGTGGGCATGGTCCACGGGACGGTGCCGTTCCTGTGGCTGACGATGATGCCGGGCGCCGGGGCCGGAGAGGTCCCGGGCCGGACGAGCCTGGTGCCGCTGCGGGACCTCGCCACCATGGGCGTGCTCGGGATCACCGGAAACCTGCTGGTCTTCGCGTCGCTGGGGTTCTTCGCCCCGGTGCGGTTCGCGGCGGTGGCGTCCGTACCGCGCGTACTGGCGCTCGGGGCGGGCTGCTCGGTACTGGTCGAGACCGCGCAGTACGTGCTGCGGCTGGACCGGGTGTCCTCCGTGGACGACGTACTGGTCAACACCGTCGGAGCCGTACTCGCCGGGCTGGCGTCGCGCCGCTGGTGGCGTAACGGTGGTCGCGGCGGCTCCTGACCGGGCCGCCGCCGCTCAGCGGGCCGGCAGCCCCGTACGGTCGTTGCGGAGCGGCGCGGAGGCCAGACCCGCGAGGCCCGCGCCGATCAGCAGGACGGCGCCGGTGACGAGTACGGCCCCGGCGCCCGCGAAGTCCACCCCGGCGCCGAACACGTTGTTCATGAGGAGCAGGGCCAGGCTCTGTACGAGTACGAGAACCGCCTGCACGCGGGAGAGATGGCTCTCCGGAGCCGACGCCAGGACCAGCGGCCCGATGTGGGCGGAGAACAGGCCGTTACCGGCCCCGATGACCAGGCCGGCCACCACCGCCACCGGTGCGCCGGGCGCGAGGGCCAGCGCCAGCACCCCCGTACCGGCCAGCACGAGCGCGCCCGCCGACACCAGCCCGGGCCGTCCCAGCGGACCGCGTCCCACCACCGCCAGGGTGATCGCCACCATGCCCACGCCCTGCGCGCCGATCACCAGCCCGGCACCTCCCGCGCCCCACTCCCGCTCCCGCGCGAGCAGGGGAAGCAGCAGCGACAGCACGGGCAGCAGGAACCCGGCCGCGAACCCGGTGAGGCAGAGCGCCGGGCGCAGGACGGGATGGGCGAAGGCGACCCGTACGCCGTCCATGGCCTCCTTGAGGATGTGGACGGAGGGCCCCGGGGCGCTCACCGGCCCCCGGTGACGCGGGCGGACGGCCAGCAGGACGACCAGGGTGAGGGCGAACGTACCGGCGTCGACCAGAGCCGCACCGGCCAGCCCGGCCAGCCCGACGAGCGCGCCGCCCAGCGGCCCGCCGCCCATGGCGACCACTTGGCCGCCGACCTGGCGCAGCGACAACGCCCTCGGCAACTGCTCCTCGTCCACCAGCCGGCGCGGCATGGACCCCGAGGCCGGCAGGTAGAAGGCGTCGACGACACCGATCGCGACGCCGGTCGCCATCAGCAGCCACGGCGGAGTGCCCAGACGGAAGGCGAGGGCCGCCAGCACGAGGGTGAAGACCAGCATGGCCGCGTCGCCCGTGATCAGCACCCGGCGCGCGCTGACCCGGTCGCCGACCGCGCCCCCGACCAGGAGGAACAGGACACGGGGGAGGGTGATCGCACTCAGGGCGAGGCCCGCGACCCCGCCACCGTGCGCCCCGGCGGCCCAGCCGAGCGCGAAGTAGAGGACCGAGTTGCCCACGAGCGAAGTCAGGATGCCGACGAGCCACCACAGGTAGGCGCGGGGGAGCGGCGGGCGGTGCCGCGCACCCGTCTCGCCGTCCCGGGTGGGCGCCGCGTCACCGACGGGCGCGGAGGACTCGACCTCGGCCGGCATCCGGGCCCCCGATCATCCGTTGGACGGCGATGCTGATCACGCGAGCGACCCTCCCACACGGCACTGACAGCCGGTCGGGACAACCGGCCCTACCAGCGGTTCCGCCAACCGGTCCGGCCTGCGCCGCCGACGGGCGCCGACGGCCTCCGAGGGGCGGCTCGTAGGCTTCGGGGCATGCGTGTGCTGATCGTGGAGGACGAGCCCTACCTCGCCGAAGCCGTCCGTGACGGCCTCCGGCTGGAGGCGATCGCGGCCGACATCGCCGGTGACGGCGACTCCGCCCTGGAGCTGCTGAGCGTCAACTCCTACGACCTCGCCGTCCTGGACCGCGACATCCCCGGCCCGTCCGGCGACGAGGTCGCCCGGCGCATCGTCGCCTCCGGCAGCGGCATCCCGATCCTCATGCTCACCGCGGCCGACCGGATCGACGACAAGGCCTCCGGGTTCGGGCTCGGCGCCGACGACTACCTCACCAAACCGTTCGAGCTGCGGGAACTCGTCCTGCGGCTGCGGGCGCTCGACCGGCGGCGCGCGTACGCCCGGCCGCCGGTCAGCGAGATCGCGGGGCTCCGGCTCGACCCCTTCCGCCGGGAGGTCTTCCGCGACGGGCGCCATGTGGCCCTGACCCGGAAGCAGTTCGCCGTGCTCGAAGTCCTCGTCGCCGCCGGGGGCGGTGTCGTCAGCGCCGAGGAGCTGCTGCGGCGGGCCTGGGACGAGAACGCCAACCCCTTCACCAACGCCGTCCGCATCACCGTCTCCGCGCTGCGCAAGCGCCTCGGCGAACCCTGGCTCATCGCCACCGTGCCCGGCGTCGGCTACCGCATCGACACCCACGCGCAGCCCCCCGGCCCCGGCACTCCCGCTTCCGGCGGGCCCCGTGCGTAGGCGACCGGGGCTCAGGGGCAGGGACAGGGCCCGGCAACGACCGGGGCTCAGCGCCCGGCGACGCCCCGGGGTTGGCGCACGGCGGCGCCCGGGGGTCAGCGCCCGGATGAAACTCACCCTCAGCTACGCCGGATTCATCCTCCTCGCGGGCGCCCTCCTGCTGGCCGTGGTGTGGGTGTACGTGCTGCGCTACCTCCCCGACAACAACCGGGGCCTGCTGGGGATCAACCCCAACCGCTCGGTCGTTCTGCACGTCTTCGTCCCCGCCGCCGCCTGGGCCCTCGCCTTCCTCCTCGTCTTCGGCCTGGTGGGGGGATGGTTCCTGGCCGGGCGGATGCTCGCACCCCTCACCCGGATCACGGCCGCCGCCCGGACCGTCGCGCGGGGGTCGCTCTCCCACCGGATCGCGATGGAGGGGAGGCAGGACGAGTTCCGCGAACTCGCCGACGCCTTCGACACCATGCTCGAACGGCTGGAGTCCCACGTCGCCGAGGAGCAGCGGTTCGCCGCGAACGCCTCGCACGAACTGCGTACTCCGCTGGCCATCTCGAAGGCGCTGCTCGACGTCGCGCGCACCGATCCGACGGGGGACCGGCGTGAACTCGTCGAGCGCCTCCACACCGTCAACACCCGGGCGATCGACCTCACCGAGGCCCTCCTGCTGCTCAGCCGGGGCGACCGCGGGGACTTCGCCCGCGAGCCCGTCGACCTCTCCCTCCTCGCCGAGGAGGCCGCCGAGACGCTGCTGCCCCTCGCCGAACAGCGCGGGACCACGCTCGACGTCACCGGCGGGCCCGCCCGGGTCTCCGGCTCCGCGACGCTGCTGCTGCGGGTGGTGACCAACCTCGTCCAGAACGCCGTCGTCCACAACCTCCCCTCCGGCGGCACCGTCACCGTCCACACCGGGACGCGGGACGGTACGAGCGTGCTGCGGGTGGAGAACACGGGCGACCCGCTCCCCCCGGAGCTGGTCGGGACCCTCACCGAACCCTTCCGGCGCGGGACGGAGCGCGTACGCACCGACGAGCACGCGGGCGTCGGCCTCGGGCTCGCCCTCGTGGCGAGCGTGGTCCGCGCCCACGACGGAACCCTCGACCTCGCCCCGCGCGCGTCCGGCGGCCTCGTCGTCACGGTCCGGCTGCCCGGGGCGACGTAGGAGGTGCCGGGAGGGCCCGGGGCGCCGCCGAATGTGTCGGGAGTGTCCGCGCCGAGCCGGTCCCGCTAGCGTGAGGCCCATGGAACAGCGCATCAGTCTCGTCACCTTGGGCGTCACCGATCTCGCGCGTGCGCGGACCTTCTACGAGGCCCTGGGCTGGGAGGGGCAGACGGTTCAGGACACGGTCTTCTACCAGGCGGGCGGCCTCGCGGTCGTGCTGTGGTCCCGTGCGAAACTCGCGGCCGACTGCGGCCTCGAAGACCGCGGTCCGGGCGGCTTCGGCGGGATCGCCCTCGCCCAGAACGTCCGGTCGCCCGAGGAGGTCGACGCGCTCCTGGCCACGGCGGAGCGCGCCGGTGCCACCGTCACCCGCCCCGCCGCGACGACGTTCTACGGCGGCTACGCGGGCGTCTTCACCGACCCCGAGGGCCACGCCTGGGAAGTCGCGCACAACCCGGGGTTCACCCTCGCCGAGGACGGCTCGCTCGTCCTCCCCGACTTCGACAACGTCTGACGGGGGCCCCGGACCCCGGCACGGCAACCCCCGGCGCGCGGCTCACCGCCGCGTCGCCGGGGGCGCACCGGCCAGGATCCACGGCTCGACCTGCTCGTAGCGGCGGCGCTCCTCGGCCGCGGGGCGGCGGCTGAGGACCGTACCCAGCCAGCCCGCGAGGAAGCCGATCGGGATGGAGACCAGACCGGTCGTCGTGTACGGGAACCAGTTCGCGTCCACGTCCGGGAAGACCGCCCCCGGGGTCCCGGAGATCAGGTTGGTGCCCGACATCAGGACCACCACCCCGGTGGTGCCCACGATCAGGGTGCAGAGCAGCCCGGTACGGGTGAACCGCCGCCAGAACAGGCTGTAGAGGAGCGCCGGAGCCAGCGCCGAGGCGCCGACGCAGAACGAGAAGATCGCCAGCGCCTGCACGTTCCAGTGGCGGGCGACGACCGCGAGCACCGTCGCGAGGATGCCGACACCGATCGCCGCACCCTGGGCGGTCATGATCTCGGTACGGGGCGCGGGAGCCGGCCGGCCCTTGCCGGGCAGGCCGTGCGCGAAGAGGTCGTGGGCGAGGGAGTTGGCGCAGGCCAGGGTCATCCCGGCGACCGAGGCGAGCAGGGTCAGGAAGATCGCCGTGGTCATCGTCGTCGCGATCAGCGCCCCGGTACGGCCACCGCCCGCGGCGACGCTGCTCACCTGGAGGATCGCGCTGCTGCCCTGGCTGCCGCCCGCCGAGATCGCGCCGTGGCCGACGAGGGCGGCGGCACCGAACCCGATCACGGTCAGGAACACGCAGACGAGGACCACCGCCGACACCGCCCAGGAGAGCGAACGCCGCACCGCCCGCGCGCTGTTGACGCTCGCCATCCGCATGATGATGTGCGGCAGGCAGGCGGCGCCGAGCACCACGGTCAGCTCCGAGCTGATCATGTCGAGGTCGTCGCCCCCGAACTGGAGCCCCGCCCGCAGATACGCGTCCCCGGCCCCGCTGCGCCGCTGGGCGGCGGCGAGCAGGGCGCCGGTGTCCCAGTGGAAACGGTCCAGGATCAGTACGGAGATGAGCAGCCCCGCCCCGAGGAGCGTCACGGTCTTCATGATCTGGATCAGGGCGGTGGAGCGCATCCCGCCGATCGCCGCGTAGCTGATCATCACGGTGCCGACGGCGGCGATCGCCCCGGTGCGGAACCCGGAACTGTCGAACCCGAGGATGAACGCCAGGAGGTTGCCGCTGCCCGCCAGTTGGACCGCCATGAACGGTACGAGGGCGACGAGCGTGACCGTACAGGCGGTGATGCGCACGGCGCGGCCGGGGGAGCGGCGGGCGAGTACGTCGCCCAGGGTGAACCGGCCCGCGTTGCGCAGGGGTTCGGCCAGCAGGAACATCAGCAGCACGAGCGAGAGGATCGTGCTCAGCACCAGGACCAGCCCGTCGTGCCCGGTGAGCGCGATGATGCCGGTGGTGCTGAGGACGGTCGCGGCGGAGAGGTAATCCCCGGCGATGGCAAGGCCGTTGCGGAGCGGGGCGAGATTTCCGTACCCGGTGTAGAACTCCTCCAGGTTGTCCCGGCCGGGACCGGCCAGCACGCAGAGCAACAGCACGATCGTGGCGACCGCGATGAACACCACGAGAGACATCGCCTGCGCGGAGTCGTCGAAGCCGTTCATCGGCCCGCTCCCCAACTGCTCGGCCGGACAGGGGAGTCGGTGCGCCGCGCCCGCTGGCGCAGCTCGGCGGCGAGCGGGTCGACGGTGCGGCGGGCGGTGCGCTCGTACAGCACCAGGGAGAGCAGCGCGATGGGCAGTTGGACCAGCGCGAGCAGCAGCCCGAGGTTGAGCCCGCCGAAGCCGGCGCCCCGGCCCATCAGCCCGGGGGCGTACGCGGAGAGCAGCAGGAACACCGTGAAGTAGCCCAGCGCGGCGACCGTGGAGACCCGGCGCAGCACCCGGTACGAGGTGCGCAGCCGCCGCAGGTCGCGGTGGCGCCCCGGCGCCTGCGAGCGGGATCCGGCCGTCACGGGGATGCGTGGCACCGGGGGCGCCGGCGGCGGGGAGCTCTGCCACGGGAGCAGGTAGTCCCGCTGGAACGGCGGCGGTGGCGGAGGGAGCTCCTGGGGCTCGCGGGGCTCGTGGTGCGCGTGAGACATGGGTGATGCTGCTCCTTGCACGAGCCGGTACGAGGGGGACTGCAAGGCACGCGGAACGGCACCGGGCCGGTGGCCCAGTGGTCGCATCGTGGCGACGTTGGTCGCGGGGAGACAGCGGTTGGCAAAAATTGGCCGAACTGCACCTGCAAGAAGGCCAGTTGGCGACCTTGCGCGGGGCCGCCGGCCGGTGCCGGCGAACAGCCGGGTCAGCGCCCGCCCGCTGCCCCCGCTGCCCCCGCCGTCCCCGCCGCGCCCGTCGTCCCCGCCGGCTCCTCGGCGACCGGGAAGCGCTTCGGGGCCACCACGAGGAGGACGAGCAGCGCCAGGGCCGCGGCCGCCGCCGCGCCCAGGTACACATGGTCGACCGCCGCGTCCACCGCACGGCGCAGGGTGTCGGCGGCGCGGGCGGTCAGCGCGCCCGGGTCCTCCAGCGCGTGCGATACGGAGTCCAGGTCCCCGGGGAGCCCCGCCGCGGAGGCGCCGTCGAGCCGGGACGCCAGGGTCGCGTTGGCGACCGCGCCGAAGAGGGCGGCGCCCAGCGACTGGCCGAGCTGGCGGCAGAAGAGGACCGAGGCCGTCGTCGTACCGCGCTCGGACCAGCCCACCGTCGACTGGACGCCCACGATCAGCGGGAGCTGGAAGAGCCCGAGCGAGGCGCCGAGCACCAGCATGATCAGTACCGGCTGCCACACCGCCCCCGGATAGGGGAGCGCCGGGAACGCGAGCAGCGCCAGCAGCGCGCCGCCCATGCCGATCATCGCGGTGAAGCGGAAACCGATGCGGCCGTACACCCGGTTCGAGAGGGCCGCCGTCGCGGGCCAGCTCAGCGTCATCACCGAGAGCACGAACCCGGCGGGTATCGCCCCGAGCCCGAGCACGGACTGCGCGTACGTCGGGAGGAACACGGTCGGTGCCACCATCAGCAGCCCCATCGCGCCCAGCGCCAGATTGACCGCCGCGATCGGGCGCCGCCGCCACACCCACCCCGGCACGATCGGGTCGGCGGCCCGCCGCTCCACCGCGACCGTCAGCGCGACGAGCGCCACGCTCGCCCCGAACAGGGTCAGCGAGGGGGCCGAGAGCCAGTCCCAGGCGACCCCGCCCTGGACGAGGGCGGTCAGCAGCAGCGCGGTGGAGGCGAAGATGCCGAACGCGCCCGCCCAGTCGATCCGGGGCGCCACGGCGGGACGCGGGCGGGACGGCTCGTGGAAGTGGCGCACCACCAGCCAGAGCGCCAGGGCGCCGACCGGCAGGTTCACCAGGAAGATCCAGCGCCAGTCCGCGTAGGTGGCCAGCAGCCCGCCGATCGCGGGCCCCGCCACGGACGAGGTCGCCCAGACCGTGGATATCTTCGCCTGGATCTTCGGGCGCTCCTTGAGCGGGAAGAGGTCGGCCGCGATGGTCTGCACGGTGCCCTGGAGCGCCCCGCCGCCCAGCCCCTGGACGACCCGGAAGGCGATCAGCGCCGTCATGTTCCACGCCGAGGCGCAGAGCAGCGACCCCACCGCGAACAGCACGATTCCGGCCACCAGGACCGGCTTGCGGCCGAAGGTGTCGGAGAGCTTCCCGTACACCGGCAGGGTGACGGTCACCGCCAGCAGATAGCCGGAGAACAGCCACGAGAACACCGCGAACCCGCCGAGGTCGCCGACGATCTGCGGCACAGCGGTCGAGACGATCGTGCCGTCGACGGCGGCCAGCGCCATCGCCACCATCAACGCCGCGACGACGGCCCTGGGTACGGCGGGAGCCGGCGGTGCGGCGGACTCCGGGGCGGTGCCGGGGCCGCTGCCCGCGTCCGTACCGCCGTCCGCGCTGCTGGTGGCGCCCACAGACATTCCTTCCCCCTGCACGTATCTGCCGGGGACTACTGTCTCATTCTGTTCGGTACGGGGGCAGGGCGCGCAGACCGGCGCTCGCGGGCCCGGCGAATATGGAGCGCAGGACATGGCGCTCGAACCACTGGTACGCGGAAGCGGTAGGACTCATGACCGGAACGGTGGAACGCGGCACTGACACCGGTACCCGCGCCTGCACCCTCACCCGTACTCGGCCCCGTACCCGGCCCCGCACCCGGCCCTGATCCGTAGCCCAACTCCCCTGTTGAGAGACCCTGGTGGACCCCCTGGTGGGGTTGACCCCACCAGGGGGTGGGGTCAGCCCCACCGCCTCCAGGACGAGGCCCGAACCGCCCGACCCCTAGGGGGACCTCCCCCCAGCGCCCAAGGGGACGGTCCTCCCCCTGGACGACGTGATCGGTCCACGTCATTCCCTAACGTATTCATCAGGTCGCGGAGTGCGGCCGGCGGCGGTGGACGGGGGGTTCACCGCGTTCGCGGGGCGCGTACGCCCATCCTCGGAGGAGAAGAATCGTGACGACGGCTGTGACCAATCCCAGGCACGGGGGAGCCGGAGAACGGACCGCCGTGGCAGCACGGGCGCGCCAGGTGGTGAAGGCGTACGGCACGGGCGAGACCCGGGTCGTCGCCCTCGATCACGTCGATGTCGACATCGCACGCGGCGAGTTCACCGCCATCATGGGCCCGTCGGGCTCCGGCAAGTCGACGCTGATGCACTGCCTGGCCGGGCTCGACACGGTGACCTCCGGCGAGATCTTCCTCCACGAGACGATGATCACCGGCCTCAAGGACAAGAAGCTCACCCAACTCCGGCGCGACCGCATCGGGTTCATCTTCCAGGCGTTCAACCTGCTGCCGACGCTGAACGCGCTGGAGAACATCACGCTGCCGATGGACATCGCGGGCCGCAAGCCCGACGCCGACTGGCTCCGGCAGGTCGTGGAGACCGTGGGCCTCGGCGACCGGCTGAAGCACCGGCCGACCCAGCTCTCCGGCGGCCAGCAGCAGCGCGTCGCGGTCGCCCGCGCCCTCGCCGCCCGCCCTGAGATCATCTTCGGCGACGAGCCGACCGGAAACCTCGACTCGCGGGCCGGCGCCGAGGTGCTGTCCTTCCTCCGCACCTCCGTGGACCAGCTCGGCCAGACCATCGTCATGGTCACCCACGACCCGGTCGCCGCCTCCTACGCGGACCGGGTGCTCTACCTCGCGGACGGCAAGATCGTCGACGAGATGCGCAACCCCACGGCCGACCAGGTCCTCGACCGCATGAAGAACTTCGACACCCGCGGGCGGACGTCATGACCGTGTGGAAGACCTCGCTGCGCAACTTCCTCGCGCACAAGGGGCGGATGGCCCTCTCGGCCGTCGCCGTCCTCCTGTCGGTGGCATTCATCTGCGGCACCCTCGTCTTCACCGACACCATGAACACCACGTTCGACAAGCTCTTCACCGTCTCCGCGCCGGACGTGTCGGTCGGCCTCAAGTCGGCCGAAGAGTCCGACGCCGTACCGGACTCCGGCAAGCCGGAGACGATGCCGGCCTCCCTCCTCGCGCAGGTCGAGAAGGCCGAGGGCGTCAAGGACGCCGAAGGCCAGGTCTCCACCCTCCAGGTGACGATCGTCGACAGCCACGACAAGAACCTCAGCCCGGAGACCGGCGCCCCGACCATCGCGGGCAACTGGACGCGCAACGAGCTGCGTTCGATGAAGATCAGCTCGGGACACGCACCGCGCGGACCCACCGAGATGATGATCGACTCCGGTACCGCCGACAAGCACGGCCTGAAGCTCGGCGACGAGCTGCGCACCATCACCTCGGCCGGAGACCTCCGGGCGAAGATCGTCGGCATCGCGGAGTTCACCGTCACCAACCCCGGTGCGGCGGTCGCCTACTTCGACACCGAGACCGCCCAGCGGAGGCTGCTCGGCCGCCCCGACGCGTACAGCACGATCAGCGTCACCGCCGCATCCGGCGTCAGCGACGACGAGCTGAAGGCCAACGTCGCCGCGGCGCTCGGCGACACCTCCCGCTACACCCTGAAGACGCAGGCCGAATCGGCCGAGGACGGCAAGGACTCCATGGGGTCCTTCCTCGACGTGATGAAGTACGCGATGCTCGGCTTCGCCGGAATCGCCTTCCTCGTCGGCATCTTCCTCATCGTCAACACCTTCTCCATGCTGGTCGCCCAGCGCACCCGCGAACTCGGCCTGATGCGCGCCATCGGCTCCAGCCGCCGCCAGGTCAACCGGTCGGTGCTGGTCGAAGCCCTGCTCCTCGGCATCGTCGGCTCGGTCCTCGGCGTCGTCGCCGGCGTCGGACTCGCCGTCGGGCTCATGCAGCTGATGGGCGCCATCGGCATGGAGCTCTCCACCGACGACCTCACGATCGCCTGGACCACCCCGGTCGTCGGCCTCACGCTCGGCATCGTCGTCACCGTGCTCGCCGCGTACGTACCCGCCCGGCGCGCCGGGAAGGTGTCGCCGATGGCCGCGCTGCGGGACGCCGGAACCCCCGCCGACGGCCAGGCCGGACGCGTCCGCGCCATCATCGGTACCGTCCTCACCGCCGCGGGCGCCGCCGCCCTCTGGGGCACGGCACAGGCCGACGGGTCGAGCGAAGGATCGCTCCTGCTCTGCGCCGGCGTGGTCCTCAGCCTCCTCGGGTTCATCGTGATCGGCCCGCTGCTCGCCGGAGTCGTCGTACGGGTGCTCGGCGCGGCCCTGCTCCGGTTCTTCGGCCCGGTCGGCCGCATGGCCGAACGCAACGCCCTGCGCAACCCGCGCCGCACCGGAGCGACCGGCGCGGCCCTGATGATCGGCCTCGCCCTGGTCGCCTGCCTCTCGGTCGTCGGCGCCTCGATGGTCGCCTCCGTCTCCGACGAGCTGGACAGGACGGTCGGTGCCGACTTCATCGTGCAGAGCGCCGACGGCCAGCCGATCGTGCCGCAGGCCGCCAAGGCCATCGAGGGCGTCCCCGGCCTGGCGCACGTCACCCACTACGCCGCCCTCAACGCCACCCTGACCTCCCCCGACGGCGGCAAGGACGACAAGGGCCTGGTCGCCGTCGACCCCAGCTACCAGCAGGACCTGCACCGCGAGGTCCTCTCCGGCGACCTCGCCGACGCCTACGCCGAGGACTCCGTCTCGGTCGGCCAGGATTACGCCACGAAGCACGGCGTCAAGGTCGGCGACACCCTCGACGTGGCGTTCAAGGCGGGCGGCACGGCGAAACTGAAGGTCGCCGCCATCACCTCCGACGACACCAACATCGACGGCGGAGCGAAGTACATCAGCCGTGCCACCGCCGCCAAGCACATCGCCGCCGACCAACTCCCCGACAGCCTGCTGATGTTCGCCCAGGCGAAGGACGGCCAGGAGGAGGCGGCCTACGCGGCGCTGAAGAAGGCCCTCGCGCCGTACCCGGTCTACCAGCCCCGCAACCAGGCCGACTACAAGAAGGAACTCCAGGACCAGGTCGGCCAGTTGCTCAACATCGTCTACGGCCTGCTCGCCCTCGCCATCGTCGTGGCGGTGCTCGGCGTGGTGAACACCCTCGCCCTCTCCGTCGTCGAACGGACCCGCGAGATCGGCCTGTTGAGGGCGATCGGCCTCTCCCGCCGGCAACTGCGCCGGATGATCCGCCTGGAGTCGGTGGTCATCGCCCTCTTCGGAGCCCTGCTCGGCCTCGGCCTCGGCATGGGCTGGGGTGCCTCCGCCCAGCAACTCCTCGCGCTGGAAGGGCTGAACGCGCTGGAGATCCCCTGGGTGACGATCATCTCCGTCTTCGTCGCCTCCGCGTTCGTCGGCCTGTTCGCCGCCCTCGTACCGGCCTTCCGGGCGGGCCGGATGAACGTCCTGGCGGCCATCGCCACGGACGGCTGAGCACGGCACCGAATGACACCGGGGCCCCGGGACGTTCCTCCGAACGTCCCGGGGCCCCGGTGTGTCGCGGTGCGGGCCGGGCGGCGTCGGGGTGTGTCGCGGTGCGGGCGGGCGGCTTCTACGCGCCCCGTTCCGCTTCCCTCGCCGCCCGCTCCACCCGGTCCCGGTTCCCCTCCCACCACGCCCGGTCGCCGGGCGCCATGTTGCCGCCCTTCTGCCGCTGTCCGACGGCTCCGTCGACGAGCTCCCGTACGACATCGGCGTGGCCGGCGTGCCGGTGGGTCTCGGCGATCACGTGCACGAGGGCCCGGTGCAGCGTCAGCTCGGCGCCCGGCCCGCCGGGTATGCGGCCGACCGTGTCGAGCGGCAGGGACCGGACCGTCTCGTCCGAGTGGGCCCACACCCGGCGGTACCCCTCGACGATCTCCTCGCGGGACTCCTCGGCGGTCGCCCAGAGGTCCGCGTTGGGCTCGGCCTCGCCGGCGATCCACAGCCGGGGCGCCGCACCGGCGAAGGGGCGGCCGAAGGTCTCGCCGAGGTACAGCACCTCGGCGCCGGTCACGTGCTTGACGAGCCCCAGCAGATTGGTGCCGGTCGGGGTCAGGGGACGCCGGATGTCGTACTCCGAGAGCCCCTCCAGCTTCCACAGGAACGTGTCGCGGGCGTCCTGCACGTACTGCTGGAGATCAAGGGTGAAGTCAGGTGCGCTCATCGCGCCAGTCTGCGCACCCCGCCGGACGGACGCACGGCATTTCTCCCGCACCCGGCGACCCGCCGCCGTACGGGGCGCCCGGGACCCGCTGCGCCCCTCCCCGGGACCCGCCACCCCGAGGGGCGCCACCCCGCCCGTCCCGGCGCCCGCACCGGCCCCGCGAGCCCTCCCGGACCCCTCCGCCACTCCGTCCCGCACGCGACCACCTCCCGCGAGTCGTAGGGTGGAGACCCCGGCCCGTTCCACGTGTCGGGCCCTTCGCGTTGCGTCCCCTCACGGCGCGGCGCGCAGCTCCTGGCAGCAGCCGGCTGCCGGGAAGCCCGAAGCCACCCCGGACGGAAGCCCTCCATGAGCCTGCACGGTCTGCTGGATCTCGTCGCACGCGATCCCGCGCTCTCCGAAGCGGTGAAGGCCGCCACCGACGGTCACCGGATGCACGTCGACCTGGTGGGACCGCCCGCCGCCCGACCCTTCGCCGTGGCCTCGCTGGCCCGGGGGGCGGGGCGTACGGTCCTCGCGGTCACCGCCACCGGCCGGGAGGCCGAGGACCTGGCCGCCGCGCTGCGCACCCTGCTGCCCGCGGACTCCGTCGCCGAGTTCCCGTCCTGGGAGACCCTGCCGCACGAGCGGCTCTCGCCGCGCTCGGACACCGTGGGGCGGCGCCTGGCCGTGCTGCGGCGCCTCGCGCACCCGCGCACCGACGACCCGGAGACGGGGCCGGTGAGCGTGGTCGTGGCGCCCGTACGTTCCGTACTCCAGCCGCAGGTCAAGGGGCTCGGCGACCTGGAGCCCGTAGCGCTGCGGAGCGGGCAGAGCGCCGATCTGGGCGACGTCGTGGAGGCGCTCGCGGCAGCCGCGTACTCCCGGGTCGAACTGGTCGAGAAGCGCGGCGAGTTCGCGGTGCGCGGCGGCATCCTGGACGTGTTCCCGCCGACCGAGGAACACCCGCTGCGGGTGGAGTTCTGGGGCGACGACGTCGAGGAGATCCGGTACTTCAAGGTCGCCGACCAGCGCTCCCTGGAGGTCGCCGAACACGGGCTGTGGGCCGCCCCCTGCCGCGAGCTGCTCCTCACCGACGAGGTCCGCGAGCGCGCCGCCGTACTCGCCGAGGCCCACCCGGAGCTGGGCGAGCTGCTGGGCAAGATCGCCGAGGGCATCGCCGTGGAGGGCATGGAGTCCCTGGCGCCGGTCCTCGTGGACGACATGGAGCTGCTGCTCGACGTCCTGCCGAAGGGCGCGATGACGCTGGTCTGCGACCCCGAGCGGGTCCGTACCCGCGCCGCCGACCTCGTCGCCACCAGCCAGGAGTTCCTCCAGGCGTCCTGGGCGGCCACGGCGGGCGGTGGCGACGCCCCGATCGACGTGGGCGCCGCGTCCCTCTGGTCCATCGCGGACGTACGCGACCGGGCCCGCGACCTCGGCATGATGTGGTGGTCCACCTCCCCGTTCGCCGCCGACGACGAGCTGGACGACGACACCCTCAAGCTCGGGATGCGCGCCCCGGAGGCGTACCGCGGCGACACCGCCCGCGCGCTCGCCGACACCAAGGGCTGGATCGCCGACGGCTGGCGCACGGTCTACGTCACCGAGGGCCAGGGGCTCGCCTCGCGCACCGTCGAGGTGCTCGGCGGCGAGGGCATCCCCGCCCGGCTCGACCCCGACCTGACGGAGATCTCGCCGTCCCTCGTCCACGTCTCCTGCGGCGCCATCGACCACGGGTTCATCGACGCCGCGCTGAAGCTCGCGGTGCTCACCGAGACCGACCTCACCGGCCAGCGCACCGCCACCAAGGAACTCGGCCGGATGCCGGCCCGCCGCCGCAAGACCATCGACCCGCTCACGCTGGAGGCGGGCGACTACATCGTCCACGAGCAGCACGGCGTCGGCCGGTACATCGAGATGGTGCAGCGCACCGTGCAGGGCGCCACCCGCGAGTACCTGCTCGTCGAGTACGCCGCCGCCAAGCGCGGCCAGCCCGGCGACCGGCTCTACATCCCGACCGACCAGCTGGAACAGGTCACCAAGTACGTCGGTGGCGAGGCCCCGACCCTGCACCGGCTCGGCGGCGCCGACTGGACGAAGACCAAGCAGCGCGCCAAGAAGGCCGTCAAGGAGATCGCCGGCGACCTCATCAAGCTCTACAGCGCCCGCATGGCCGCCCCCGGCCACGCCTTCGGCCCCGACACCCCGTGGCAGCGCGAACTGGAGGACGCCTTCCCGTACGCGGAGACGCCCGACCAGCTCTCCACCATCGCCGAGGTCAAGGAGGACATGGAGAAGACGGTCCCGATGGACCGCCTGATCTGCGGCGACGTCGGCTACGGCAAGACGGAGATCGCGGTGCGCGCCGCCTTCAAGGCCGTACAGGACGGCAAGCAGGTCGCCGTGCTCGTCCCCACGACTCTTCTCGTCCAGCAGCACTACGGCACATTCACCGAGCGGTACTCGCAATTCCCGGTCAACGTGCGGGCGTTGAGTCGCTTCCAGTCCGAGGCGGACTCCAAGGCCACCCTCGCCGGGCTGAAGGACGGTGCCGTCGACCTCGTCATCGGCACCCACCGGCTGTTCTCCTCCGAGACCAAGTTCAAGGACCTCGGCCTGGTCATCGTCGACGAGGAACAGCGCTTCGGCGTCGAGCACAAGGAGCAGCTGAAGAAGCTCCGCGCCAACGTCGACGTCCTCACCATGTCCGCCACCCCCATCCCCCGTACCCTCGAAATGGCCGTGACCGGCATCCGCGAGATGTCCACCATCACGACCCCGCCCGAGGAGCGGCACCCCGTACTGACCTTCGTCGGCCCGTACGAGGAGAAGCAGATCGGCGCCGCCGTACGCCGTGAACTCCTGCGCGAGGGCCAGGTGTTCTACATCCACAACCGGGTCGAGTCCATCGACCGCGCCGCCGCCCGGCTGCGCGAGATCGTCCCCGAGGCCCGGATCGCCACGGCACACGGCCAGATGTCCGAACAGGCCCTGGAACAGGTCGTGGTGGACTTCTGGGAGAAGAAGTTCGACGTCCTCGTCTCCACGACCATCGTCGAATCCGGCATCGACATCTCCAACGCCAACACCCTCATCGTCGAACGCGGCGACAACTTCGGCCTCTCCCAACTCCACCAGCTGCGCGGCCGGGTGGGCCGGGGCCGCGACCGCGGATACGCCTACTTCCTCTACCCGCCGGAGAAGCCGCTCACCGAGACCGCCCACGAGCGCCTCGCCACCATCGCCCAGCACACCGAGATGGGTGCCGGCATGTACGTCGCCATGAAGGACCTGGAGATCCGCGGCGCGGGCAACCTCCTCGGCGGCGAACAGTCCGGCCACATCGCGGGCGTCGGCTTCGACCTCTACGTCCGCATGGTCGGCGAGGCCGTCGCCGACTACCGGGCCCAGATGGAGGGCACCGAGGAGGAGGAAGCGCCGCTGGAGGTCAAGATCGAGCTCCCGGTCGACGCCCACGTCCCCCACGACTACGCCCCCGGCGAGCGGCTGCGCCTCCAGGCGTACCGCGCCATCGCCTCCGCCAACTCGGAGGAGGACGTGCGCGCGGTCCGCGAGGAACTCACCGACCGCTACGGCAAGCTCCCCGAGCCCGTCGAGAACCTCCTCCTCGTCGCCGGCCTGCGCATGCTGGCCCGCGCCTGCGGGGTCGGCGAGATCGTCCTCCAGGGCTCCAACATCCGGTTCGCGCCGGTGGAACTCCGCGAGTCGCAGGAACTGCGGCTCAAGCGGCTCCACCCGAAGACCGTCATCAAGGCCGCCACCCACCAGATCCTGGTCCCGCGCCCGACCGCGGGCCGCATCGGCGGGAAGCCGGTCGTGGGACGTGAACTGCTGGCGTGGACGGGGGAGTTCCTGACGACGATCCTGGGGTCGTAGGAGAGGGGCGCCGGGGCCCATTTCTGGGGGTACCGCTCTGGCTCCGATCCGGTTCCGGGTGGCCGTCGCCGCCTGAGCCCACGGACGGCCACGGGAGCGCACAGAGACGCCCCGCCGGTACTCGCCGCCCGGCGGGGCGTCTCTGTGTCCAGGGAGAGCCACGAAGACCCCACGACGAGGCCCTATGCGGCTGCGGGCGGCTCCGGGGTGCGCCCGGGTGGCCCTTGGGTCAGCTCTGGGGGCGTTCCTTCCGCTGCGACGACCGCCCACGGCTCGACCAACCGTGCGTCGATCTCGCCAGACCACTCGTACAGCGCGCCCTGTCCGTCGCGGAACCAACGGATGCCCTGGGTGTCGGTGAAGAAGACCGGGATCGGCTGGGGAACGTAGAAATCGGAGCTGCGCTGGTCGCTTGTGTCCGGCAACGCCTTGGCGCTCGACCCTCCAGGCAACATGAACCCGAACGCCAGGTTCGTGCGAGGCGAACCCTCCTCGTTCGGTGCGTAGACCACCACATCGGCGATGGGGCCATCGCTGCCGTTTTGCACGTTGTACTGGATTGTCACAGCCGCATCAGGCTGACGCGCTGTGGGCCACCCCGAGGCATTGCGGGGGTGGTGGTCTGAGTTGCTGGCCACGGCCCAGGCAGTCACAAGAGACGCTTGCTTGCGACGACCTATCTCATCGCGGGCCTGGTCTTCAGCACGTCTTTGTGCGGCGGCCTTGCGGTCTCGCCACACCACGACGCCACCGACCGCAAACGCGCCAACTGTCCCTAGCGCGCTGAAAACTGAGGCGCTGGTGTTCAACCATTCGGATGCACTCACGTTGGCAAGTTACTTGGTAAGCAGGCCCGACGGAGGGATAAACGGACTGAGGCCCCCGGAGATCGCCGGGGGCCTCGCGCGTCCCCGCTGGGCCCAGGAGGCCGGGGCGGGGTCTCGTGCGCTCCGTGGTGCCACCGGAGGCCGGGACGAGCTATGCGGAGGGCTGGGAGTGAACTCCCTCCGGCTGTTCCTCCTCGGTTTGCTCCTGCTTCAGGTCACGCCAGGCAATCCGAGCACGACGTGCCGAAGCGAAAACGTCCGGCAACTGGTCGAGGAACCCTCGGATGGCGAAGAGCAGGATCGACAGCACACCGAAGATGGCGAGGATGCCGAGCGTCACGGCCGCGTCCAACAGTCTCAGTACCTTTCAGGCAGGTGACCGAGCCGGGTCTCTTGCGCAGGGCATTCGTCAGCTCGGCCACGGTGAAGTGGCTCGAACCGAGAAGCCCCACGCTCGACGCAACGCTGGGTGTCTCAGTGGCCGAGGCGGGTGCGCTCGGCAATACGGTGGTCCTTCATAGAGCTGTAGCGAGTCGAAGCTCCTCAAGCGACCTTGCGAGCCGACATCGATTGAATGTGACCAGCGGGTATCCGACCCGCCTGCCTCATCCCGGTCTCGCGCCTCCTGGAACGCCCTGCACCATCTGGATGCAGATCACAAGAAGCGAAGCAAAGGGCTTCGACTGCGTGCGAGAGCTTGCAACCTCCCACACGCAGAACTGATAGTAAGTCAAGCTCGGGGGAGAACGCACCTCGATCCTGCAATAAGCGAGCCCAGTCTCAGTCGAGTTGACTGGACAGGGCTCAGCTTCCATACGGCCTACGCGGCGAGGGGCGGCTCCTCGTCGTCCGCCGGGGGCGGCAGCTCGGGCCTCTTGAAGCGCTGCCACGAATCGCGGGCTCGGCCGGCCGACTCGATTACGTCCGGGACCTGGTCGAGCAGCCCTTTGATTGCAAAGAGCAGCACTGAGACCACGCCAGCGATGGCGAGAATGATGATGATGGCGGTGGCGTCCACCGATCCTGACCTTCCCTGTCATGGGTCGGATCGGGTGCGCAGGCAGCCTCGATCCGAACCCTACGGTTCGGACCGAGACACCTGCGCTGACACACGGGCGCGCAAATGTTCTCGGACAGGCTGACCAGGTCTGCCTGGTGGAGCAACCGGAGCAGCGTGACTGTCTTCTCGCTGCGGCTTGGCGCGTGTCGGACCCGTGATGAGATCCCGCAAGCCTACGAGTGCGTCTCGTCTGGAGTCAGCATCGCGCTGACCTTCCCCCGCGAAGTGGGGCCATCGCGGCCCCTCAACGCTTTCAGTTTAGCGCAACACGTAGAACTGGTGTAAAAGCAACTCGGCCCCAGGTCAATGAGGTTGGCCCGTGGCTTGGTCGCCAGATGCTGCCGTAGGTTGGGACGGACCTACGCGGAGGGCTGGGACTGCGATCCCTGCCGCTCGGCAGCCTCCTGCCGCACTGTTCTGCGGCGTGCGGCTTCCCGCTCCCGGGCTTCCCGGCGGGCGCGCTTCAGTTCCTGCCACGCTTCCCACGCTCGCCGAAGCGATGCGAAGAACTCGGGCAGCTGATCAAGGAATCCCTTGAGGGCGTACAGCAAGATCGACAGAATGCCGAAGATTGCAAGGATGGCGAGCGTCACGGCCCCGTCCAACGTCTCGGTACCTCTCAGTTACGGGTGACCGAGGCGGGGCTCATGCGCAGGGCATTCGTCAGCTCGGCCACAGCAAGGTGGCTGAACTGAGAAGCCCTGCTTCCGACGCATCGCCGGGTGTCTCAGACGGTCAGGCTCTCGCCCAACCGGTGAATCAGTTCTGCGCAACACTGGGACAGGGTTCAGTAGCCATTGGGGTTCTGTGATCCGGCGTCGGATGGCCCTCTCTGCCGTGCAGTTGGCAGCACTAGACCTGTCGGATCACTGGTTCTCAAAACGCCCTGCATCTCGGATGCGGGGCGCAGAGGCAGCTACATGATCTTTTTCCGCTACCCAGGTAGATGGTCGCAGCTCCGCCCACCTGGGTCCCATTGCGCTTACGAGGATAGCGCCCCGTGCCTTAACTGTCGCCCTGCGCAGCGAGGTTGCTCTTTGGCCTGCTGAAACGCGACTACCCCGCACCGGCGTGAACCGGTGCGGGGCTGCAGACTCGCACGGAACGGCCTACGCGGAGGGGGCGGCCCCGACGAGGTCTTCCCAGCCGAGGTCGGCGGCCACCCGCGCCGCGTCCCTGTCGACCACCGTGGTGCCGGACGTCCGGCGGATCTGGCGCCCTCCGTCTCTGGCCTGGAGCAGGAGAGATTTCAGCTTGGAGTCATGCCCGGGAGCGAAGGTGCGTTTGGTCGTGGCCGTGCAGTCGGTCGTCGTCTGCTGCCACACCTTGTCGCCCTGGGTGTTCTCGTGAACGAGGACCAGGAGCGAGTAGCTGGAGCACTCGCAGGGCTTGGCGGTCTCAGATGTCGTCATGCGCTTGCCTCAACAGGTCGAATCCGGGAAAGCGGTACATCCCACTCGATACCCCCACCCTGGGGGCGCATGAACGCCTGACGGCTGACCAGCCGCCCACCCTCCTTGAGGCGTTCCTCGATTACGCCGACCAGGTGGCCCGTGCGCTCCGAGATCGTGTCTATCACGAGCGTCTCGCGAGGCCATGGCAGCTCCCCGTGGTGGAGGGTCGTGGCTGGCTTTTGGTGCTGGGTCACTCGCGCCCCCCTCGCTGAAGTGCTTCGGCGAGGCGGGCGGCCACGACGGAGCGCACGCGCCCCAGCTCAACGAGCCGCAGCGCGGGTGATGCGGGGTCCACCCCAAGCGACGGAAGCACGATCCCGACTTGGGCCAGCGCTGCCCGAAGGGACTCCATCGCCACGAAAGGGTCGACGTCCTGCTGTTCCTTGGTTGCCATGAACGTGAGGCTAGAAGCGGGGAGTTGCCCGGCGGTATGCTGTTTTCCCGAATTTGCTCGACTGGTCACGAAGATTGCTGCTGTTTTCTCCTGCACCTTGCCTGACCCCGTAGAACCGGGCTGCGGCTCCGGCCATGCTGTTGATCAACACCCCTGGAAGGGAGAGCGCCATGGCTCGTCAGTTGCGCTTCACCGGGACAGACAGCAAGGTCGACGGTTGCCCCGCCCTGCATACGGACGAGGGTACCGGCGAGATCATCGTTCAAGGCACGCCCGTGACCGACCCCGGAGACCTGGCACAGCTCCAGCACTTCGGGCCGGACGATGCGGCAGTGGTCGTGCCGCGCGAACTGTTGGTTAACTGGGGACCGAAGGAGATGGAGCGGGTGCCGGAACTGGTCGACCGGGACACCTTCCGGCGTCTCTTCGTGACCTTCAAGCACACGGCTTGGCGTCTGGAGACGCGGCGCGGCTACGCTTCCGATCGTGAGGACCCCGACTTCCAAGAGTTCTTGGCCACCGGCTCCTCGCCTCGCGACCCCAACGAGCCTTGGTTCGTCAACATCAAGGCGCAGACGGACACGGGCAAGACGGTCGGTCGTGTCCGCCTCGCCGACCGCCCGATGACCACCGAACAGCGGTTCCTACTCGACTACGCCCGGCACAACGCGGCGGCCGGCGAGGAGATGCGCTACCTGTGGCGCGAGGATGCGGCCGACCTGCCCGCCGAAGACTTCTGGATCTTCGACTCGCGTATCGTCGCCCTGCTGCACTTTGACGACGCGGACAACATGCTCGACATCGAGCTGATCACGGAACCGGCCGAGGTCGTTCGATACGCCATCGTCCGCGACGCGGCCATGCACCACGCTGTCCCGTACGACCAGTTCGCGGCGCAGGTAGCCGCGACCGAGTAGCGTGCGTGACCGGTGAGCACCGACTACCAACAGGCAAGGGCAGCGCTGGGCGCGCGACTGCGCGAACTGCGGTTCTCGTGCCCTGGTGGTCGGCTCACCGGTCAGCAACTCGCCCAGCGGCTCGGCTGGCAGGGCTCCAAGGTCAGCAAGCTGGAGAACGGCAAGCAGACTGCCACCCCCGAGGACTTGAGGGCGTGGGCCGACGCGACCGAGCAGCCGGGCGTGTACGCGGAGCTTGCCGCCCGGCTGGCAGGGTTCGAGTCCCACATCAGGTCATGGCGTCGAGCGCTGGCGAACGGGTTCAAGCCGCTGCACGAGGGGCTGAGTGCGGAAATCGACCGCACCTCACAGATGTGGATCTGGGAAGAGTCGGTGATCCCAGGTCTGTTGCAGACCCCCGAGTACGCCCGCCACGTCATCCAGCGCTATTCGGAGCTGCTGGGCGGAGCCAGCGACATTGAGGCCGCCGTACGCTCCCGGGCGCAGCGGCAAGAGTGGTTGTACCGCCCTGGTCGCAAGCTGCACGTGCTGATGTGGGAGGCCGCGTTGCGGTCGCTGATCTGCCCGCCTTCGGTGCTGGCCGCTCAGCTCGACCGCCTCACAGGCATGATCGGCATGGACACGGTGGAGCTGGGCGTCATCCCGTTCATGGCGTCCGTCAAGATCGTGCCCGCCAACGGCTTCTGGGTCCTTGATGGCCGTCTGGTGGTCGCGGAGGACTGGCACGCCGAGATGTGGTTGGACGACGCCGACAACGTCGCCTTGTACTCGAAGGTCTGGCGCACCCTCCGTGAGTCGGCCGTCTACGGGGCCGATGCCCACAACGTCATCAACTCGTCCAGGCGCGCGCTGAACCTGCGTTGATGACGCTGTGGGCGCGTCTAAGTCAGAGCACACCGAGAGAACTCGTCACGAGTAGGCACAAGGTGAGCGCGCCTGCGAAGGCACCCCCGCCGAAGAGGACGGCCGGGGCTTTGGGCTCGGTGGAGTTGTGCTTGAGCAAGCCAGCCACGATGGCGACGATGACGGAGATCAGGGCACAGATAACGACGATCAGCACCTTGACGCCAAGGGAGAGATTCAACGGTCCGAGTACCTTTCTGGCAGTCGGACCGTGGCATGTCGAACCCCAGCCGACCACCACGCTCAATACGTGTTGGTCTTGCTGAGGCCCGCCGACGACGGGGCTCATCTCCTGCTGGTGCCCGGCCAGGGCTCCCCTGCTGTCTCCCGTCAAGGCTCCCGCAGTCTGCGCTAAGGCTGGGGCTATACCCCTGCCACGCCCCGGGGCCGTCGGTACCGGTGGCCGCCCTGCGATGTTGGCTGACAGCCAACTCTACCGAACGTGCGGTGTGTTGTCCGGTTCGTCGGGGCCGAGGGCTCCCGTGGTATCTCCCGTGGCCTCGTGCTGGCGGGTGCGGCCGCACGCCCCGGGCGGGGATCTCGTGCCCCCGGAGACCCCACGGAAGCCCTCCGCTGGGTATACCCGCGAGGCCAGCGGCTGCACCGGACGGCTGGCGTCATGTTGAGACCCCAGGGTCCCGGCCGGCCGTCACCACTCGTGTTGAAAGCCATCACCGCTCGTGACAGCCGCGGGAGGGTTGAGAGCTTGCCTAAAACGCAAGGCCCGGGGGTACTTGTATGCCCGGGAAATGGCGTGGTCCTCACGGAACCGACGCCCACAACGTCATCAACGCAGCCAGGCGCACGCTGAACCCCCGTTGATGACGTTGTGAGCGCGTCTCAGTCAGAGCACACCGAGAGAACTCGTCACGAGTGGGCACAAGGTGAGCGCGCCTGCGAAGGCAGCCCCGCCGAAGCATTCCTTGAAATGGGAAAGCGGGGGTGGCCCGGTGGCATGCCGCCCTACGGTTACGAGACTGCGTGCCAGGGCCAGAAGGGCAAATCGCACCTCGTGTGGGGCGGGGTGATGGCCGCCCTGCCGACAGATGACCCCGGCTGCCGGCCGGTTCCTGAACATCACCTCGTGCCGCCGTTCCGGGTGGAAGGCCGGGTCGACCCGCGTGTCCTGACCGGCGCCGATGTCCAGGAAGAAGAGGTGGCCCCGGAAACGGGCGTCCCGGTGCCCACGCGACCCGGCGCTCCGCCCCGGTGGCGGTATGCGGCCCTGACGCCCCTTCGGCCGCAAACCGTCCGTTACCCGGTGTCACTATCTGCATGTATGTACCACGTTCGGGTGGCCGTCGGGGTGCCGCGGGGGTTCCGGGGTGAGGTGGGCAGCCTTCAGGCGACCGCTGATCCTCGGCCCGAGAGGGTAATTCGTGGGACTGCCTCGTCCGTACACGCGCGCCATCACTGAGGGACCGACCCCTGCCGACCTCGCGGGCACGCCCGCTCTGCCCTACCCCAGCGGCTGGTCCGCGCTCGCCTTCTCCTCCGAACTGAAGCCCGGCACCGTGCTGACCCGGCCCCTCGCCGGGGAGGACGTGGTGCTGTACCGGCTCCGCTCGGGAGCGTTACGGGCCATCCGGCCGTACTGCCCCCACCTCGGCGCACACCTCGGACTGGCCCATGTCGACGGGGACGAACTCGTCTGCCCCTTCCACCAGTTCGCCTTCGGGCCCGACGGCGCCTGCGTGCGTACGGGATACGACACCCCGCCCCCGAGGTCGCCGCTGACGCGGCTGCCCGTGCACGAGGTCAACGGGGCCGTCTTCGTCTGGCGGCACCACGACGGCCGGGAACCCGACTGGTTCGTCCCGCCGTGGCACGAGATCGGCCACCGCCCGGCCCGGGAGGCCGCGTGGGAGCTCGGCGGGAACGTCCAGGAGGTCATCGAGAACTCCGTGGACCTCGGCCACTTCGCCACCCTGCACGGCTGGCAGCGGGCGGAGATGGGCGGCCCGGTGGTGTACGAGGACGCCGGGTTCCACGTCTCCATGCGCGCCCACGAGTCGGCGCCGCTCCTCGGTGACTTCGTCGTCGAGATCGAGGTGGACGGGTACGGCCTCGGCTGCCTCCACGCCGACGTGTACACGCCCCGGCTCGGGCTGCGGATGTGCACGATGGTGCTGCCGACCGCCGTCGGGCCGCACCGGATGCAGTTCCGGCAGCGCAACCGCATCGCCTTCACCGAGCCGTCCCGGCTGCCCGCCCCGCTCGCCCGGACCGTGAGCCGTACCGCCGCCCGGCTGCTGGACCGGGCGGTCTTCCGGTCGAGCTGCGAGTTCACCGCCGCGGACTTCCCGATCTGGAACCACAAGCAGTACCTTCAGCCCCCGAAGCTGGCGCACGGAGACGGCCCGATCGGCCCGTTCCGGCGGTGGGCCCGCCGGTTCTACCCGCCGGTGGACGTGAACGTGGACGCGGACGTATCCGGGGCGGGGGAGGCGGTACGGCGGTGACCGCGTGGGCCCGGCGCGGCGGGGAGACGGCGCGCCCCGGCGGGGCCTGACGGCTCGGCGACCCGGGGCCTGGGGGCCCTGAGGCCCTGTGCCCTGGGGCCCTGGGGATCTGTGCCCCGGGGCTCTGAGGTCCGAAACGACCGCGACATGACACCTTCATGCGAATGATCGATTCAGGTGTTTCCCTACCGAACATCCGCGTTGATCACGGGACGCCGGACGTGTTCCGGCGCCCCTCCCGTGAAGGACCCCCCTTGAGCGAATCCGGCACCTCCAGCACATCCAGCGCTTCCGGCGCGTCCCGCAGGCGCTTTCTGACCGCCGCCGCCGTCACCGGCTTCGGGGCCTCTCTCCCCGCGCTGCTGCCCGGCTCGGCCGCCGCCGCGACCCGCACCACCGACCAGCTCGGCGATGCCACCCGCGACTATCTGGAAACCCAGCGCAAGGCCGGTCTGGCGGCGGTGAAGCGGGGCACCGCCCTCCCCTTCCTCACCGGCACCCAGCTGGCCGCGATGCTGCTCGCCCGGGACGTCACCAGCACCCAGGTGACCCGGGCGTTCCTCGCCCGGATCGACGCCCTCAACGGCGACGGCATGTTCTCGGTGCCCTCCCGCAACCCGGACATCCCCGTCTTCGGCGACAACGGCAAGCTCAACGCCTATGTGCGCACCACCTCCGAGCTGGCCCTCACCATCGCCAAGGCCGCCGACAAGGCGCTGGACGCAGCGGCCAAGGGCGGCGATCCCGTGCCGTTCGGCTGCGGTGTACCGGTGGCGCTGAAGGACATCTACGCGGTCAAGGACACCGAACTGACCATCGGCTGCCCGCTCGCCGCCGGGAACATCGCCACCGGCGACTCGGTGGTCGCCGAGCGACTGCGCGCAGCCCACATGCCGATCCTGGGGCTGACCCACACCGGCCCGTGGACCAACGACGACACCTGCCCGCAGACCGCCAACCCGTGGAACCGCGACCTCTGCGTCGGCGGCTCCTCCGGCGGCTCGGCCGCCGCGATCGCGTCCCGGCTCGCGGTCGTCGCGACCGGCTCGGACACCGGCAACTCCCTGCGCAACCCCGCGCAGAACGTGGGAGTCGGCTCCATCAAGCCCAGTTACGGCCTGGTGCCCAAGCACGGTGTCACCGTGTCCAGCACCAGCCTGGACACCTGCGGCCCGATGGGCCGGTCGATGGCGGACGTGTCGATGCTGCTCGGCGTGATCGCCGGCCCAGACTCCCGCGATCCGCGCTCCGAACAGGCACCCGGCTTCCCCAACGGATTCCCGCTGGCGCCCCGCCCCGGCCGCAAGCCGTTCGCCGGTCTGCGGATCGGTTCGACCGTGGAGACCGAGACCTCGCCGGCCCGCGACAGGTGGACGGCGGGGATACTCGCCCGGCTGCGTGCCGCCGTCGCGCAGTTCGAGGAGCTGGGCGCCGAGATCGTCCCGATCACCCCGCCCGCCTCCAACCTGGGCAACACCGCCTACTGGGCGGCCGCGGCCGTCGACCCGGTGACCGGCGCGAAGGTCTCGGCGAGCAGCGCGTACGCCAACGCCGAGAACGCCTGGACGCTTCGAGGGACCTACGCCGTGACGGCGGAGGAGGACGCGGCGATCGAAGGCGCCGTGCGCACCCGGTTCCGCACCTCGCTCAGCACCATGGAGACCCAGAAGCAGCAGCTCCAGCAGCGGGCCGCCGCACTGACGGCCGCGGACCTCTTCGGCGCCCACCGGGTGCGCCGGGAGTACTCCGAGATGTGGGCGAAGGTCTTCGAGGAGAACGACATCGTCGCCTGTCTCTGGCCGCAGAAGGTGCAGACCCCGCCGGTCCGGGCCAACGACAGCACCGGCGGCTTCTCCGGCGTCGAGTCCAGCCGCCCGAACACCACGGGCTGGCCCTGCCTGAACCTCCCGGTGGGCCGTGACACGGACACCGGTATCCCGGTCGGCATCGACATGGCCGCCCCGTACGGCGGCGACGCGATCATCCTGCAACTGGCGATCGACTACCAGGAGCACCACCCCTACCACCTCGACATACCGACGGACCTGTGATGACGATGACGACGACCGACCCCACCAACGCCCGGCTGCGCGACCTCGACATCCCGGTGATCATGCCGCGCTTCGACCTCGCCGAACTCCCCTCCTTCGAGACCGCCGTGTCCACCGGCGACATCCCGGCCGCCACCTGCGCTCCGGCGAAGAAGAAGAAGCACGACGGTTCCCGCTGAACCGCCGCCCGCTGAACCGCCGCCCGCCGAACCGCCGCCCGGTGCGGCTCCGCCCGTCGTCGGGTCCGCACCGGGCAGGCGGCGACTCCCCTGAGGCGTTCCGCCGAGGGAGGCCCGAGTCGCCCACCTTCACGAGCTTCCTAGAACGAACTCCGGTCCTCGCTCCGGGAGTCCCGTACGAGGTGCGGTTCGTAGACACCGGCGCGTGCCGTACGCCGCCACGGGCGCGCCAGGTTCGCCGCGAACCCGGCGCTCGCCGAGCCGGTGTTCAACTCGACCACCGTGACCGAGGAGCGGCCGTCCGCCTCGCACCGGCCGATCCACTCGCCCCCGGGCGCGACCACACCGGAGGGTGCGGTCGCGCCCGGCCGTGCGTGTACGGCGAAACTCACCCAGTAGCCGTTGATGGCGGCGTGCGCCTGCGCCTCCACGGCGAAGACCGCCGACGAAGGCGTTCCGCCACCCGTCGTGGAGAAGAGCACGCAGTCGACGTCCAACTGTTCGTACTCACCGAACAGTTCGGGGAAGTGGACCTCCATGCCGAGCAGGCAGCCGAACCGGAGGCCGTCGACCTCGAAGGTGACGGGGGCCGAGCCCGGCGCGTACATGGAGGAGACCTTGGTGCGCGACAGCATGCGCTCGTCGTACCGGGTCACCAGCTCGCCCCGGTCGGAGATCACGTACAGGCTGTTGTGCGGCCGGTGCGGGCCGGAGAGCCGGTGCACCGACCCCAGCACGACCCACATCCCGAGCCCTCCCGCCAGCCGCGCCGTCGCGGCCAGCTCCTCGCGCAGCACCTCCCAGGCGACGCGGCTCCAATCCGCCTCAGGGCCGGTCGTCCCCGGGTTGGTCGTCCCTGGGTCGGTCGTCTCCGGGCCGGTCGTCTCCGGCCCGGCGGCGGGGAGGGATTCCGTACGTGATTCCGAGACGAACTCCCTGGTGGGGGAGCAGGTGGCGCCCTCCGGGAAGTGCACGATCCGGGCCCCGGCCCGGTGCGCCTCGCGCATGAGGCGGCGTACTTCGCGGGCGTTCTCGTGCAACTGCCGTTCGCTGCTCGGGTTCGCGTGTACGACGGACTGTGCGACGGCCAGTCGCACGCGTGTGGTTTCCGGCATGACCTTTCCCGACGATGTCGTGCGGAAGTGCCGGAGGGCAGTGGTGTAGGACTCGCCCGTCTTGGCGGCGCGGGCGCGTACCCGGCGCTTGAAGTTCCGGTTCGCTGTCATCCGGCCTTCCACGCCTCGGACGGAATCCCCCAGCGACCTCGTACGAGACATGTCGACCACGACAGCGGCCTGAGGCAAGAAGCCCCTTTGCCTCCGTGCAGAGGCCGAGCTGGGGTCGGCCGGGGGAGGTTCGGCGCAGGCCACGCCGGGACCGATGATGCCGGGGCCGTGGCCCTCGGTCAACGGCGCTTTCTCGTCAACTCCCCTCCGGGGAAGCCGGTACGCGGCCCTCCGGCCCCCCGAAGATCCCGTTCGCGACGGACCGGAACGCCTCCTCCGCATCGCGGCCGGCCAGGAAATCCGTCAGGTTCCGGCTCAGCAGCAGTGAGGCGAAGCCGTGGGCCAGGGACCAGGCGGCCACCCCCTTGCGGCGGGCCTCCTCGGCGACCTCGGGGTGGTCGGGCGCCAGCCCCGCCACGCCCTCGCGGAGGGTGCGGGTGGCGCGGTCACGTGCGGCGGTCAGGGCGGGGTCGTCGGCGCGGTAGAGGTCGGGCTGGAACATCACCTGGAAGTGCGCGGGGTGGTCGGTGGCGAACCGTACGTACCGGGCGCCCTTCTCCACGAGGTCGGTGACCTCGGAGAGGGAGTCCGCGAACAGGGTGTACGCCTCCGTCGCCACAGCCGTCAGCAGGCCGGCCCGGTCCGTGAAGTGGTGGGCGGGGGCCGCGTGCGAGACCCCGGCGCGGCGGGCCAGGTCGCGCAGGCTGAGGGCGGCCGGGCCCTCCGTGGTGATCACCTCCACGGCCGCCGCCAGGATCGTGCGCCGGAGATCGCCGTGGTGGTACGGGGGCTGGTGCGGGGGTCGGCGCCGGGCCTGTTCGCTGCTCATACCCGTACCGTACGCCGCATCTAGTCATTGACAAGTTCGGAGGGCGGGTGCAGGCTGGATATCTAGACAGTGACTAGATGGCTCGGTGTGCAGCTTCACGACCTCGTACGAAGGCGGAGATCATGACTGAGGGAACGGTCCAGGAAAAGGTCGCGGAGCTGGGGCGCGTCCGGCAGATGTGGCACCTGCTGGAGCCCCTGCACGCCGTGCTGTACTTCGCGCCGGAGGCCTTCGAGGAGGCCGCCGCACTGGGGTACGGCATCGAGGAACGCTGGCCGAGCTACTTCGCCTGGCGGTCCGCGCCGGCCGGGGCGGCCGGGGCGGCCGGAGGCGGCGTACCGACGGAGGAGTACGTCACCGGGGCCTTCTACAGCTTCAGCCCCGCGATGGTGCGTGCGTACGTTCCCGGCATCTGGGCCACCGCCGACCCGGAGGCGGTGCTCGCCGCGCGGAGCCGCGCCGTGGACCGTACGTACCGGGCACTGCTCGGGGCCTGGATCGAGGGCCCCGAGGCGGCCGAAGCGGCGGCACTGGCCCGCAGCGCGGCCGAAGCAGCGGCCGCTGTGGGACCGGCTGCCTCTGCGGAACCGGCCGCCCCTGCGGAACCGGTCGCCCCGGGCGTTCCGCTTGCGCTCGGCGCGGCCAACTCCGCGCTGCCCTGGCCGGAGGCCCCGCACCTCGTGCTCTGGCAGGCGGCCACGATCCTGCGCGAGCACCGGGGCGACGGCCACCTCACCGCGCTCCGGGAGGCCGGTCTCGACCCCGTCGAAGCGCTGGTCTCCTTCGCGGCCGTGGGCGCCGCCCCCGTTGCGGTGTTCGCGAGCCGGGGCTGGAGCGAGCAGGAGTGGACGGCCGCCCAAGAGCGGCTGGAGGCCCGGGGGCTGGTGACGGAGGACGGTACGGCGACGGAGGCCGGCCGGGCGCTGCGTACGGAGGTGGAGCGGCGTACCGACGAACGGGCCGCCGAACCGTGGCGCGCGCTCGGAGAGCCGGGCCGGGCCCGACTCGCGGAGCTGCTGGGCACCCCGTGGCTGGAAGCCGTCGGCTCGGGGCTGCTGCCCGCCGAGACCACCCTCGGCATCGGGAAGGTGTGAGGCCCGCCGGATCGCGCGGAGAAGTCGCGCTGAGAGGTCGCGTCGCGCAGAGAAGTCACGGAGACGAGTTGGCGGGGGCGAGCGTCGGCGGTCGGTGCCGCGTTGGCGGTCGGTGCGGGGGCCCGGGGCAAGCGGGGGCTGGAATGTGCACCCGGGCCCCCGCGTTCCGTTACATATGAGCAGTATATCCACCCGTGTCCCCCTCCCCGAGCCCGGCCCAGCACGGTCCCACGACGGGCCTTCGGAGCGGTCGGGGCCGGAGGCCGTACGGATGCGGATCGCCGCCGAGCGGGCCTCCACGAGTGAGCAGATCGAGGCGCTCCGGCGTGACTTCGACGGGATCGTCGAGGCCAACGCCCTGGTCGCCGTCGACGACGAGCACGACCCGGAGGGCTCCAGCACCGCGTTCGAGCGGGCCCACGTCGCCGCCCTCCTCGCCCGCGCTGACGAACACCTGACCGAGCTGGACCGTGCGCTGGAACGGCTGGACCGCGACGACTACGGCCGGTGCCGAGGCTGCGGGGAACCGATTCCGGCCGCCCGCCTGGAGGTGCGCCCGGAGGCGACCCTCTGCATCGGATGCGCGGAGGCGCGGGAAGGCAGCCGTCGGCGCTGAGGATTCGCCGCAGCCCGACTGAGAGACCGTCACCCCACGCGTGGTTCGGGCCGTCACCCCACGCGTGATCCGGACCGTCATCCGGAGACCCGCACGCCATGAATGGCAGCCGACGGGGAAGACGTCCGTAGGATTCCCGGGTTCGGCTCTCTCCCCGTCAGGACGGCTGCCAGTGATATCTCTCCGTACGTACCGCGTGGCCCTGCCCGCCCTGAGCGCCTTCGCCGTACTGGCCCTGGCCGGCTGCGACCCCGACGACCTCGCCGTCCCGGACGAGACCCCGGGCGCAGGGGCGAACGACGGCGGGCGGTCCACCGAGGGCTTCGGCGCGAGCCCTCTGGACAACCCCGACGGTACGAAGCCCGGCCTCGCCCCGCTGACCACCGACGCGGACCGGGCCGAGGCACGGAAGATCATCGAGAAGGTGCTCACCAAGGGGCGCGGCCCCAAGACCGGTTACGACCGCGACGAGTTCGGCTCGGCGTGGAAGGACACCGTGAACGGCATAGCGCTGTCCCGCAACGGCTGCGACACCCGCAACGACCTGCTCAAGCGGGACGGGCAGCAGGTGCGGTTCCGCAGCGGATCCGACTGCGTGGTTGCCTCGCTGACGCTCAAGGACCCCTATACCGGTTCAACGATCGCGTGGACCAAGACGAAGGCCACGAAGATCCAGATCGACCATGTGATGCCCCTTTCCTACGACTGGCAGATGGGCGCCTCACGCTGGAGCGACGCCAAACGCCAGCAGATCGCCAACGACCCCCTCAACCTCATCCCCGTCGACGGCCCCACCAACGGCTCCAAGAGCGACTCTGGCCCCGCCGCCTGGCTGCCCCCGTACAAGCCGATCCGCTGCTCGTACGCGCTCCGCTTCGCCCAGGTCTCGCTGAAGTACGACCTGCCCGTGACCACGGCCGACAAGGCGATGATGCTCAAGCAGTGCGCGGCCTGATCCGTCGTTCGTCGGCCGCTGCGTGAACGCCGACCCGCCGACCTGGCTCAGTGATGCCTCATCATGTCCGCCTCGTCTGCGCGCCTCCCGCTCCGGCTGTCCGGTCGTCCGGCTGTCCGCCGTTCCAGGAATCCGCCGCAGCGCGCAGAGCTGCCGAAGCGGAGCTCACGATCGCCTCGCCATGTCCGAAGCAGGCGACTTCGGCGTCCAGCCGACTCAACTTCCGGAAGGATTCCAGCGCTCGGGCCCGGTCCATGTTGAACACGCCGACCATGGTCCTGCCTTCGACGTTCGCCACGGCGTCGCCCAGGAAGAGCACCCCGTAGGCAGGGAGATGGAACGCCGTACTGCCCGGGGTGTGACCCGGCGCAGCCACTGCGCGAGCCCCTCCACCGAAGGGGAGCACGTCGTGATCGCCGATCTCGTGGTCCACCGAAACCGGTGGCGCCGGTGGCAGCTTCGGAATGGTCTCGAACAGGGCGCGCTCCCACTCCGGGGCATCCGAGAAGACCGGCGGCGGAGCTGGTGACTCCCCACGCACCACCCGGGCGTCCAGGTGGTGCGCGTACACCTCGACCCCACCCCATGCGGCGATCTCGGCAGCACCACCGGCGTGATCTTCATGGAAGTGGGTGAGCACAACGCGCCGCAGATCTCCGGGCTTTGAGCCGATGCTCAAGATGGCGTCGGCTATCGCACCACCAGCCCCCGCCGCCCCCGAGTCGATCAACGTCAGCCCATCCGCGTCACGCCACAGATAGGCCTGTCCGACCTTGAAGCGGAGCAGATGCAGTTCCGGTAACAGCTCGACGATCTCCATGTACAGAACGTAGCCACCGCCGAAGCCGCGCAACCGTCGATTCGCCTTCAGCAGATCGCCGCGACCGGCGGCTGCCCAGGCACAGAGAATCGGAAAATAGCTTCGATTGCGGGCGGGCCGCATGCGTACGCTCCCAGCCGTCGACGACCGCATGCGAGGGAAGCCCGCAGCGTCCTTGGCCCGGCGAGGGAGTCCGCACCACCCGGCGGCCCGTTCGGGCCGCCGGGCGGTGTTTCAGTCGAGCACGGGGGCGTGCTCGTGCTTCCGGAGGTCTCGCACCGCCAGGACCGCGCCCCGGCTCTCGGCAAGCAGCGCCGTGAGCCCGAGCGGGACAGCGAGCCACCGCCACGCACTGTGGAAGGAGATGAGCACCCAGATCACCCAGGCGACCTGGAGCGCGCAGAGCGCCAGGTTGCCCAACAGGCGCAGCACCGGATGCGGTCTCCTGGAGAACACAGCCCCGAACCACGTCTTTTCCATGGCCCCACCCCTCACATTCGGCCCGGGTCAGCCCGGATGACGGCAGGCGTACCACAGCCCACCCCTCGTCAGGGTCCTCATTGGGGAAGCAGTCGGCGTCCGCCGCGCCCAGGAAAGAGTCTCTCGCCTGGCATTGACCAGGTCAGAGGGCGCCCGGCCGGTGCGACCGGAGGTGCGACCTCCGGGCACCCGACCAGCCCGACGACACGGCCCTCGCTGCGAGGCAGGCTCATCAGCCAGTACCGGTGGCGTGGGCAGGAGCACTCCGCATCCGTACGGATCTGACCCGTCTCCTGAGGGCCATCCCCGCACGCGCGGGGAGCACTGAGGTAGGTCCGCGGAGTGCGCACCGGGCCGGGGACCATCCCCGCACGCGCGGGGAGCACCGGCAGGGCCTGCTGCAGAACCTGTCGATCCTGGGACCATCCCCGCACGCGCGGGGAGCACTCTTCCTGACCTGCGGCTTTATCCGAGGGAAGCGCGGTTCTGGGCCAACTTCACCGACTCGGGCCATACGGACATTACCCCCATCCGTGCCCACGCCCCGTTTCAGGCAACCCAGTTCATCACGTCCCGCCCCACCGCGTCAGCCCACCTCGGCATGAACGCCCATACGCCGGACAGCGCCGAGCCCCCCGACTCGACGCTGCCCGGCGCCCCCCTGGCGCCCCCGGCGCGCAGTCCTCCGATATCCCGGCGCGCCACCCCAGGCGCCCCCCGACGCCCCACCCCTTGCGTCCCCGCGCCACCCACCCCCGGCGCCCCGGCACCCCCCTCCCGCGCCCGGGCCGTCCTGGGCGGGCACGCCCTCGGCAGCCAGCCCGCTAGCAGCCCCCCGGGTAGCCCCAAGTAGCCCCCCCAGCAACCTCAGCCCACGTCCACCATGTCCTTCGCGGCCGGCTTCTCCGCCACGACGGGCTTGTCGAAGTCGGAGAAGGTCATGGTCATCGGCTCGTCGCCGCCCGTGGAGCTGACCTGGAGGAGCTGTGGGTCGTTGCCGGTGGAGACCAGGATCGAGTAGGTCTCCTTGCCGTCCTTCTCGCTCAGGCGGAAGGCGGGAGCGCCCGCGTGGGTGGTCGGGCCCACCTTCTTCGCCTCCGTGTCGCCGTCCTCGAACTCCTTGAGGAGCGACTCCAGTTCGCAGAACTCGACCATGTCCTTGGTGTCCGGGTCCGAGGCCTTCTCGGCCATCCAGTGGTCGGCGACCATGTCCACCGCGGCCTGTATGTCGGCCTCGGACTCGCCCTCGGACTGTGCGCGCAGCATCGTCTCGTCGAGCTTCAGGTAGACGGTCTCGCCGATCTTGATGATCGACATCGAGCCCTGGTCGCCCATGTCCATGGAGCCGGTGCACGTGCCGCTGCCGATGCTGGTGGAGAACTGGGCCTTCATGGGGCCGTCGGCCGTCTTCATGTCGAGCGCGAGGTGCAAGGAGGTCGCCTTGCGGATGTTCTTGAGTGCCGCGTTGGCGACGTCGGGGCCCGACTTGTCCGCGAAGGGCTCGGCCGCCTTCGTCGCGTGCGATGACGACGAGGCCGTGCCGCCCTCCTCGGCGCCGCAGGCGGCCAGGGTGAGGACGGAGAGGGTGCAGACGGCGGCAGCGGCGGTACGCGCGACTCGGCGCATGGCTGTACTCCAGGAGAAGGAAGAAGAGGGGAGGCGGAACAGAGCGAAACGTCGCCCGGCACCGAACGGCACCGTCCGGCACCGCCCAGCACCGCCCAGCACCGCCCAGCACCGCACGGGCAGGCCGACAGCGCCCGAGCAGGCCGGACAGCGCCCGGACGGCGCCCGAACGGCAACGGAGGAACGGGACTTGGGCACCGGCGGCATTCACCGGTGCGGGCACAGCTCCATCACAGCAGAGACTGTGAACCGAGTCAACAACAGAATCCGTGAACACCAATCACGCTGCTGTGAATCGATCGGTGCGGCATGCGTCGGTATGCTCGCCTGCACAGCGCGGACGGTGGCGCGAACGGTGACGATTCGGACCAGGGAGAGAGCAAGTGCCGGAGAACGCCTCTGAGGTGACCGCCGCCGGGATCGCCCGTCTGGCCGGAGTCGGACGGGCCGCCGTCAGCAACTGGCGTCGGCGTCACGCGGATTTCCCCAAGCCGGTCGGCGGTACGGAGACCAGTCCGTCCTTCGCGCTCGCCGAGGTGGAGGAGTGGCTCCGAGGGCAGGGGAAGCTGGTCGAGGTGCCGCTCCGGGAGCGCGTGTGGCAGCAGCTCTCCGGGCATCCGGCCGGTACGGTCACGGCCCTGATCCACGTCGGCTGCGCCCTGTTGCTCGTATGCGACCGGCCCACCGCCTGGCTGGAGTTGGCGGCGGTCTCGGACGAGCGTGTCGCCCGTCTGCTGCCCGAGGCCCTGGCGCCCGTACTCGACGCCCGGTTCGGGCCCGAGGTCCCGGACGGACGTGAGGGGGGCGGATCGATGCGCGGTGCGACCCCCGCGCCGACCTCCGTACCGACCCCCGTACCGACCCCCGTACCGACCTCCGTACCGACCCCCGCGCCGACCTCCGTACCGACCCCCGGCCGGGCCGTCCAGGTGCCCGCGCCGGAGGTGCTGCTGCCGTCCGTACCGCTGCTGCGCGGTGCCGCCGCACTGGCGGCGGAGTCCGGGACGGGGCAGGCCTTCGAGTTCCTGTTCGGCCGCCAACTGGACGCCAATCCGCGGCAGTACACCCTCACCCCGCCCGGTCTGGCCGCACTCATGGCCGACCTCGCCGCCCCGGCCGAAGGCTCCGGCCGCCCGTCCCGGAAGGCGCCCGCTCCCGCCGTACTGGACCCCGCGTCCGGGACCGGGGCGCTGCTGCGCGCGGTGGCCCGGCCCGCCGCCCTGTACGCGCAGGAGGCCGACCCCGACCTCGCGGCGCTCACCGCTCTCCGCCTCGCCCTGGGGGCGGGCGGCGGTACGGACCCCGAGGGGCCGGAGCTCGCGGTGCGTACCGGCGACACCCTGCGCGCGGACGCCTTCCCGAAACTGGCGGCCGACGTGGTGCTCTGCCACCCGCCGTTCAACGAGCGCAACTGGGGCCACGACGAACTGGCCTACGACCCCCGGTGGGAGTACGGGTATCCGGCCCGCGCGGAGTCCGAACTCGCGTGGGTCCAGCACGCGTTGGCCCGTCTCCGACCCGGCGGGACCGCCGTGCTGCTGATGCCCCCGGCTGCCGCCTCCCGCCGCTCCGGCCGCCGTATCCGCGCCGACCTGCTGCGCCGGGGCGCGCTGCGGGCCGTCGTCGCGCTGCCCGCCGGGGCCGCCCCGCCGTACGGCATCCCGCTGCACCTGTGGGTCCTGCGCAAGCCGGACCACGGCGTGCAGCCCTCGCCCGAACTCCTCCTCGTGGACACCGCCGAGTCCCTCGACCCGGCGGCAGGGCCGGCCGGGGCGGCCGGTGGCATCGGCGGTCCGGCCGGGGGGCCCACGGGAAGTGGCCGCGAGCGGATGGACTGGCCGCTCGTCCGGCGTACGGTGCTCGACGCCTGGCGCGCCTTCGCCGCCACCGGACCCGGGCCCGAGGCCGTCCCCGGCGGCGTCTCCGCGCCGGGGCCGAGCCGGGCCGTGCCCGTCATCGATCTCCTCGACGACGAGGTCGACCTCACCCCCGCCCGCCACCTGCCCCGGCCCGCCACCGGCGGTGGGGCCGCCGAACTGGCCGACGTACGTGACCGGTTGACGGACGGGCTGCGGCTCACGCTCCGGCTGACCCCGCCGCCCGCCGACCTGACCGAGCCGGCGTCCCGGCCGTTCACCACCCTCGGCGAGCTCGCCCGCGCGGGCGCCCTCCGGCTCAGCTCCGGCGGCTCCGGCGGCCTCGGCGGCAACCCCGGCAGCGCCCCCGGCCCCGTCCTCACCGAGCACGACGTGCTCGGCAACACCCCGCCCAGCGGCCCCCCGGCCCCCGCGACCACCCCCGCGACCGCCACCGGAACCACCGGAACCGGGTCGGCCGGAACCACCGGGACCACCGGCTCCGCCGAGGAGGCCGTCGTCCTGCGCACCGGTGACGTTGTGGTCCCCGTGCTCGGCGGTGGCTCGGTCGTCCGGGTCGTGGACGAGGCGACCGCCGGGGCCGTGCTCGGCCGCAACCTCCAGCTGCTGCGCCCCGATCCGGCCGTCCTCGACCCCTGGTTCCTCGCCGGCTTCCTGCGCGGTACCGCCAACAACCGCCGCGCCAGCAGCCATGCGTCGACCGCCTCGCGGCTCGACGCCCGGCGCATCCGGCTGCCCCGGCTCCCGCTGGACGAACAGCGGCGGTACGGTGAGCAGTTCCGCGCCCTCGCCGCCTTCGAGGACGCACTGCGCACGGCGGGCCGACTCGGCGGACTGCTGGTCCAGGGCATGTACGACGGGCTCACGGACGGGACGGTCGCCCCGGAGTGAGCTGAGCCACATCGTTGTGCACAACCGGGGAACGGCTGTCCGCGTGGATGTATACGCTCGCACCACACATCCGCCCATCGCTTCCCGGGAGCGGCACATGCACGGCTACGGCTATCCGCCGGAGCTTCCCACGGCGCGCCCTTCCTCGGTGACGCTGACGGTCCTGCGCGTGGTCTTCGTGGCGCTGACCGTGCTGAGCTGTGGCTTCCTGGCCTGGACGGCGATGCTGCGGCTGGCCGTCGTGACCCGCCGTGCGCGCGACTGGACGCTGTTCGTCCTGTCCCTCGCGCTCACCGCCGGGCTCGTCGCCTACACGGCGGCCATCCCCGAGGACCAGGAGGACCTGACGGACGCCCAGGCGTTGTCCTTCCTCGGCTGGGTGCTGGCCCTCGTCGTCGGAGTCACCTGGTACTACCTCCACCAGGACATCCGCCACTTCGGGCCGGGCGGCCCGCGCGGGCCCCGCGTCGTCGCGGCCCCCGGCTACCCGCAGATCGGTCCCGTCGCCGGGTACGGCTACCCGAACGTCGCCGGCATCCACCAGGCCCCGCCCTACGGCGCCCCGCCCGTCCCGCACCACCCGCAGGGCATCCCCACCGCGCCCTACCAGCCCTCCCTGCCGCAGCAGCAACTCCCCGTACAACCGCAGCCGCAGCCCCAGCCCCAGCCTCAACTCCAGCCGCAGCCCCAGCCCCAGCCCACCCCGCCCCCCAAGCGCCCCGGCCCGCCCCAGCGGCTCGACCAGGTCCGTGCCGAGCTGGACGAGCTGAGCGACTACCTCCGCAAGGAGGGCGAGGGCCGGTGAGCGGTCGCGTCGTCGCCGGGCGGTACGCACTCGCGGCGATCCTCGGCCAGGGCGGCATGGGCCAGGTCTGGACGGCGTACGACCAGCGGCTCGACCGCCGGGTCGCGGTGAAGCTGCTGCGCCCCGACCGGATGGGCGTGCCCGGAGGCCCGGAGGAGGCCGACGAGCTGCGCCGCAGGTTCGCCCGGGAGTGCCGGGTGACCGCGCAGGTCGACCACCCCGGACTGGTCACCGTCCACGACGCCGGGGGCGACGGCGACGACCTCTTCCTCGTCATGCAGTACGTCGAGGGCTCCGACCTCGCCGACCACCTCGCCGAGCACGACCCCTACCCGTGGCCCTGGGCCGTCGCGGTCGCCGCCCAGCTCTGCGCGGTGCTCAGCGCCGTGCACGCGGTGCCGATCGTCCACCGCGACCTCAAGCCCCGCAACGTCATGGTCCGGCCCGACGGCACCGTCACCGTGCTCGACCTCGGCGTCGCCTCCGTGCTCGACACCGACACCACCCGGCTCACCCACACCGGCTCACCCATCGGCTCCCCGGCCTACATGGCGCCCGAGCAGGCGATGGGCGGCGCGGTCGGGCCGTACACCGACCTGTACGCACTCGGCGTGCTGCTGCACGAGCTGCTCAGCGGGGACGTGCCGTTCTCCGGGTCCACCGCGCTCGGCGTGCTCCACCGCCACCTCTACGAACCGCCGCTGCCGGTCCGTCACCTCCGCGCCGACGTGCCCGAGCAGCTGGAGGCCCTCGTCCTGCGGCTGCTCGCCAAGGACCCGCAGGCCCGCCCCGGTTCCGCGCAGGAGGTGTACGAGGCCCTCGCCCCGCTGCTCCCCGCGCGCGGGACACCCGGCGGACCGCTCGACCCGACCCGCCCGTTCCTCCGCCCGCACGCCCCCTGGCCCGACCGGGCGACCGCCCCGGCCCCCGCCCCGGTCACCGGCTTCGGCCCGCCGCCCGTACCCGCCGAACGCCCGGCATCCGGCCGGGCCGACGTGGCGCGCGCCGTCGACGACGTCAAGCGGCTCCTCGGCGAGGGCCGGATCACGCAGGCCGTCGACATCCTCGGTTCCATCCTGCCGACCGCCGCCGTCGAGCACGGCGAGCACTCGCCCGTCGTCCGTATCCTCCGCAAGCAGTACGCGGCGACGCTGATGGACGACGGCCAGTACCGCCGCGCCCTGCCCGAACTCCGCCGTCTCGCCGACGACCGCACCGCCGAGGCCGGACCCGGCGACCCGCAGACCCTCCAGTACCGCTACGACGCCGCCACCTGCCTGGAACAGCTGGGCGAGACGGCCGCCGCGCTCAACGAGTACCGCGCGGTCCTCCCCTACTACGAGAACGTCTACGGCCCCGTCGCGGGCGACCCCGGCCGGGCCTTCGACATCCGCCACCGCATCGGGCTGCTGCTGCTCGCGGTCGGCGACCACACCGCGGGACGCGCCCAGCTGCAGGCCCTGCTGTACGACACCGAGCGCACCTACGGCCCGCACCACCCGCTCCCCGCCGAGCTGCGCCGGCAGCTGACCCACCAGCGGGACGTACGCGGCGGCTGACCGCCCGGACCACACGCCCGAGCCGGCCACCCGTACACCGCCCGACGGCACCACATCCCCAACTCCTCCCGAATCGTTGGTCGAACCAGTGGCCCCCATGGCCACCACTGCCTAACATCGATCACCGCAAGGCTTTGTGCACTGATGCACAAACTCTCATCGGGAGGCTCCTTTGCACCGCCGTCGTCGCACCGCGCTCACCCTCTCCGCCGCGCTCCTCCTCTCCGCACCCGTCCTCACCGCCTGCGGTGGCGAGGCCCACCCCGGCGCCGCCGCGATCGTCGGAGGACAGCGGATCGAGGTCTCCACCCTCCAGGCCGACGTCGCCGAGGTCCGCGCCGCCCAGGAGAGTTCGCCGCAGTCCGCCCAGCTGGTGAAGGGGTCCGGCCAGCTCCCGCGCGCCGCGCTGCACCGGCTGATCTTCAGCCAGGTCCTCGACCGGGCGGCCGAGGACGCCGGGGTGACCGTCAGCCGCAAGGAGCTCCAGCAGGTGCACCAGGCGGCCGTCGCCCAGTACGGCGGCGAGGACGAGCTGGCCGCGACCCTCCTCCAGGAGCGCTGGATCTCCCCGGAGCAGATCGACGGCGACCTGCGCCAGGAGGTCCAGCTGCCGAAGCTGGCGGCGTCGCTCGGCGCGGACCTGCAGACCCAGGAGGGCACCCAGAAGGTGACGGCAGCCCTCACCAAGGCATCGAAGTCGCTGCACATCGACGTCAACCCGCGCTACGGAGCCTGGGACGACCAGCAGATCCGCCTCGGCACCTACCAGCCGGCCTGGCTCGCCAAGGCCACCGGAACCGACGCCGCCGCATCCGGCGGGGACGGTGCCGGAGCGGACGGCTCCGGGCAGCAGGAGACCGTCCCGGCGGGCTGACACACCGCCGGGGTAGGTTCGAAGGGTGAACGCTGAAGCACCCGGCCGGGTCGTCCTCCTCACCGCCAGCCACCGAGTCGCTCCCGGACTGCTGTCCTGGCCCGCCTGGCAGACGCTGCGCACCGCCGACCGCGTGCTGTGCGGCGCCCCCGACCACGTGCAGCTGCCGTATCTGCGCGAGGCGGGCGTCACCGTCGAGAACACCGAGCTGACCGCCGAGGAACTGGTCGACGCCTGCGTCGGCGACCGGACCGTGGTGGTGTTGGTCGGCGGCGAGGGCGACCAGCGGCTCACCGACGGACTCGCCCGCCTCGGCGGCTCCGGCCGGGTGCAGATGCCGGACCTGGAGCTGCTCCCCGGTTCGTACGACCTGCCGGGCGCCCGGCTCCTCGACCTCGTCCAGGTCATGGACCTGATCCGGCGGGAATGCCCGTGGACCTCGCGGATGACCCACCGGGGCCTCGCGAAGTACGCCATCGAGGAGACGTACGAGCTCGTCGAGGCGATCGAGGACGGCGACCGCGACGAACTCCGCGAGGAGCTCGGGGACGTCCTGCTCCAGGTCGTCTTCCACGCGCGGATCGCCGAGGAGGACGAGGACGCCCCCTTCTCCGTCGACGACGTGGCGGGCGGGCTGGTGGAGAAGCTGATCCGCCGCCACCCGCACATCTTCGGCGACGCGACCGCCGAGACCCCCGACGACGTCCACGCGCACTGGCTGCGCACCAAAGCGGTCGAGAAGCGACGCGACTCGGTCACCGAGGGCATCCCGCTCGGTCAGCCCGCGCTGGCCCTCGCGGCGAAGCTCGGCAGCCGGGTCCGCGGGTCGGACCTGGACGTCGCCCCGCCCGCCGGCGACACCCTCGGCTACGAGCTGCTCGCCCTCGCCGTCCGCGCCGAGGCCGAGGGCGTCGACCCCGAAGCCGCCCTGCGCGCGGCGGCCCGCGCCTACCGCGACGCGATCCTCGCGGCGGAGGGCATCGGCGCCCCGGACACCGTCGATGAGTGACCGGCCGGCGAACGACGACAGCACCGCGGACCGCGAACCCGGTCCCGCCCCCGCCGGATGCCCCGCGCACCGCGCCCCCGCCGCCCCCGAACTCTTCACCTGGGAGTTCGCCACCGACCCGTACCCGGCGTACGCCTGGCTCCGGGAGCACAGCCCGGTGCACCGCACCACGCTGCCCAGCGGGGTCGAAGCCTGGCTGGTCACCCGGTACGCGGACGCGCGGCAGGCGCTCGCCGACAACCGGCTCTCCAAGAACCCGGTCCACCACGCCGGGTCGGCGCACGCCAAGGGGAAGACCGGGATCCCCGGGGAGCGCAAGGCCGAGCTGATGACCCATCTGCTCAACATCGACCCGCCCGACCACACCCGGCTGCGCCGGCTCGTGTCGAAGGCGTTCACCCCGCGCCGGGTCGCGGAGTTCGCGCCCCGCGTGCAGGAGCTGACGGACCGGCTCATCGACCGGTTCGTGGCCGCGGGCACCGCCGACCTCATCCACGACTTCGCGTTCCCGCTCCCCATCTACGCCATCTGCGACCTGCTCGGGGTCCCCGAGGAGGACCAGGACGACTTCCGGGACTGGGCGGGGATGATGATCCGCCACGGCGGCGGTCCGCGCGGCGGGGTGGCGCGTTCGGTGAAGCGGATGCGCGCCTACCTCGCCGAACTCATCCACCGCAAGCGGGAGAACCCGGGCGACGACCTGATCTCCGAGCTCATCCGGACCAGCGACCACGGCGAGCACCTCACGGAGAACGAGGCCGCCGCGATGGCTTTCATCCTGCTCTTCGCGGGGTTCGAAACCACCGTCAACCTCATCGGCAACGGCACCTACTCCCTCCTCCGTCACCCCGGGGAACGCGCCCGGCTGGAAGCGTCCCTGGCGGCGGGGGAGGAGGAGCTGCTCGCCACCGGCATCGAGGAGCTGCTCCGCTTCGACGGCCCGGTGGAGCTGGCCACCTGGCGGTACGCCACCGAACCGCTGACCATCGGCGACGAGGAGATCGCGGCAGGCGACCCGGTGCTCGTGGTGCTCGCGGCGGCCGACCGCGACCCCGCGCGCTTCGAGGACCCCGACACGCTCGACCTCGCGCGGCGTGACAATCAGCACCTCGGCTACGGCCACGGCATCCACTACTGCGTGGGTGCGCCGCTCGCCCGACTGGAGGGCCGGACCGCCCTCGCGACCCTGCTGAGGCGCCTTCCTGACCTGCGTCTTGCGGGAGAAACAGCCGATTTGCGGTGGCGTGGCGGGCTCATCATGCGTGGACTGCGCACTCTTCCGGTGGAGTTCACGCCGGGACCGGCGCCCGACAGAAGTGACGCTCCGTCAACACTGTGATGTTCACGTGATCTGCGAGGGATCGACTTGTGACACACGTTCGAGTCCCGCTAGGTTCACGGTTCGACGCATCAGTTCACCCGTCAGTCACACGGAAGGCACTCCCATGGGCTCCGCGAACGGCAGACACCGCCGCCCTCGCCAGGCACCCGCCATCGTCGTCGCAGCCGGCGTGACAGGCTCCGCCCTGGCGATTCCGCTCCTCGCCGCGGGCAGCGCCGGCGCCGCGGACGCGACCACCTGGGACAAGGTCGCCGAATGCGAGAGCGGCGGCACCTGGAGCGCCGACTTCGGCAACGGCTACTACGGCGGACTGCAGTTCTCCCAGGAGACCTGGGCGGCCTACGGCGGTACGGACTACGCGCAGCGCGCGGACCTCGCCAGCCGCACCCAGCAGATAGCCGTGGCCGAGAAGGTGCTCGACGCCAAGGGCCCGCAGGCGTGGCCCGGGTGCGCGGTCATCTCCGGTCTCGCGCCCGCGGGCTCGCTCATCGGCGTCGACCCGGGCTCCGTCTCCGCCGCGGACGCGGGCGCCTCGGCCGGCACGATCCCGGACGCGGACGGCGCACCCGTCTCCACCGGCACCACGGGGTCGACGGACACCTCGGGCTCGACCGGTACCTCCGGCGCGACGGACTCGACCGGCTCGACCGGCTCGACCGGGAGCAGCGCCACGCCGAGCCCCGACGCCTCCGTCACCCCCTCGCCCTCCGGCTCGGCCACCCCGGGCAGCACCACGCCCGGCAAGAGCGGGGCGAAGGGCGGCGCGACAGCCGGTACGACGGACGGCGCGACGGACGCGGCGACCGGTGACACCGCGACGGGCGGCAAGCACCGCGGCACGCCCGACCCGGACGAGGCCGCCGCCGACGCCTCGCGCGAGACCGGCCGGCACGCCTCGCGCGGCGACAGCGACGCGCGCGACGACGCGGCGCTCGCGACGGACGGGACGTACACGGTCCAGTCCGGCGACAACCTCTGGGCGATCGCCGACGCGCAGCACCTGACGGACGGCTGGACCGAGCTCTACCAGGCCAACGAGGACGTGATCGGCTCGAACCCCGACCTGATCCTGCCCGGCCAGGAGCTCGACCTGTCCACGCAGACGGCCACCGGAACCACGTCGACCGCTTCCACGGCGACCGGGACCGCTTCCGACACGCCGGAGACCGTTCCCGACACGGCGGAGACCGCTCCCGCCAACTGATCAAACTCGGGAAAAACGCCCGAAAAGAGGGGCAGTTAGGGGGCCTATGTCCACTTTTGCGAAAGTGAGACATGGGTCTCTTCGCTGTTTCGGCGTGTCGTGGTCACAGGGGTTCGCAGATGTCCGCTTTGACCTGCGGAAACGGTTATTCAGGCATGGCCAGTAAGGTCTGATTGTCTGATATGTCCATCATTGAATGTGGGGGTTCCCTCTGTTTACGGTCAGAGCCGCTCGCACCGCGGGCCCCGTCGACCGTCACGCCGAATCCTGCCGTCGGTCGAAGGGAACAGACGCGAAAGCGCCGTAGGCAGGAGCGGGGGACCCAGGTAAGCCGCCGGAATCGGACGGCCCGTCGGAAACGACGGGCGGGCCGGGACCAGCTAGGGGTGAAGCCACACGCAAGGACGTGTGGCCGGGCAACTCATTGGCCCGAACCCGACAGCTCACCTCGTAGGCGTCGGTGAGGAGATCTTCCATGCTGCTGTCCAGCAAGGGTAAGCACCGCCGCTCGTCCAAGGCCGTCCGTGTGGCCACGCTCGCCGGCGTCGCCGGTGCCGCCATCGCCCTCCCGCTGATGGGCGCCACCAACGCCTCCGCCGCCTCCGTCTCCACCTGGGACGCCGTCGCCCAGTGCGAGTCCGGTGGCAACTGGTCCATCAACACCGGCAACGGCTACTACGGTGGCCTCCAGTTCTCGCAGTCCAGCTGGGCCGCCGCCGGCGGTACGAAGTACGCCCCCCGCGCCGACCTGGCCACCAAGGAGCAGCAGATCGCCACCGCCGAGGTGCTGCTCGACATGCAGGGTCCGAGCGCCTGGTCCTGCGCCGGCGCCGGCGGCCTCACCAACGACGGTGTGGACCCGGGCGTCGACACGGGCTCCTCCTCCGCGAGCACCGACACCTCCGCGAGCACCGGCTCCACCTCGACCGGCGGCAGCGCCTCCACGTCGACGCCGGACCGTTCCACCGACTCGCAGACCGCCTCCCGCAGCGAGGACCGCCCCGCCGCCGAGAAGTCCGAGACCGTCACCACGCCGACCGGCGACAAGGTCGAGAAGGGCGACGGCGAGTACAAGGTCGTCGCCGGCGACACCCTCAGCACCATCGCCGAGAAGCAGGGCGTCAAGGGCGGCTGGCAGAAGCTGTTCAAGCTGAACCACGACATCGTCGACGACGCCGACCTCATCTTCCCGGGTCAGCAGCTCCACCTGAAGTAGTCACGAACCTCTCCTCCCCGGAACGGGGGTGTCCGGCGGCACCCCTTTCCCACTCCCTGGCCCGGCGCGCACTCCCCCCGCACGCCGGGCCAGGGCCTTTTCCCGGAGCGTCCGGCCGTGGGCCGGGTCCGGGGGAGGGGAAGAAGAAGCATCCTTTCCCGGGCGTACGGCAGGCCGCCGTACGCCGTATCGCCACACGTTATGTTCCGTACGGAAACAATGTGTAGGCTCGCCGTGTCACTGGACGGACGGTCGGCTGGCCGATGTCCTGTGTCCGGTTAGGCTCTAGTCGCAAGGCTCAAGAGCCCCGCACAGTCAGCGTCACATCCCAGAAGGAGATGCTCGTGCCGTCCATCGACGTCGTCGTAGCCCGGGAAATCCTCGACTCGAGGGGTAACCCCACGGTCGAGGTCGAAGTTGGTCTCGACGACGGCAGCACGGGCCGTGCTGCCGTTCCGTCCGGCGCATCCACCGGCGCGTTCGAGGCCGTCGAGCTTCGCGACGGTGACCCCAAGCGTTACCTGGGCAAGGGTGTCGAGAAGGCCGTCCTCGCCGTCATCGAGCAGATCGGCCCGGAGCTCGTCGGCTACGACGCCACCGAGCAGCGCCTGATCGACCAGGCGATGTGCGACCTGGACGCCACGGAGAACAAGGGCTCGCTCGGCGCCAACGCCATCCTCGGCGTCTCGCTGGCCGTCGCCCACGCCGCCTCCGAGGCTGCCGACCTCCCGCTCTTCCGCTACCTCGGCGGCCCGAACGCGCACCTGCTGCCCGTTCCGATGATGAACATCCTGAACGGTGGGTCGCACGCCGACTCCAACGTCGACATCCAGGAGTTCATGATCGCCCCGATCGGCGCGGAGTCCTTCTCCGAGGCCCTTCGCTGGGGTGCCGAGACGTACCACACGCTGAAGAAGGTCCTGAAGACCAAGGGCCTCTCCACCGGTCTCGGCGACGAGGGCGGCTTCGCCCCGAACCTCGAGTCCAACCGCGCCGCCCTCGACCTCATCGTCGAGGCCATCAAGGAGGCCGGCTTCGTCCCCGGCCGCGACATCGCGCTCGCGCTCGACGTCGCCGCGTCCGAGTTCTACAAGGACGGCAAGTACGAGTTCGAGGGCAAGTCCCGCTCGGCCGCCGAGATGACCGAGTACTACGAGGAGCTCGTCTCCGCGTACCCGCTGGTCTCCATCGAGGACCCGCTGTACGAGGACGACTGGGCCGGCTGGAAGGTCATCACCGACAAGCTCGGCACCAAGGTGCAGATCGTCGGCGACGACCTCTTCGTGACCAACCCCGAGCGCCTCGCCCGCGGCATCGAGGAGGGCTCGGCCAACGCCCTGCTCGTCAAGGTCAACCAGATCGGTTCGCTGACCGAGACCCTGGACGCCGTCGAGCTCGCCCAGCGCAACGGCTTCAAGTGCATGATGTCCCACCGTTCCGGTGAGACCGAGGACGTCACCATCGCCGACCTCGCCGTCGCCGTGAACTGCGGCCAGATCAAGACCGGCGCCCCGGCCCGCTCGGACCGCGTCGCCAAGTACAACCAGCTGCTGCGCATCGAGGAGATCCTCGACGACGCCGCGGTGTACGCCGGCCGCTCGGCGTTCCCCCGCTTCAAGGGCTGATCCACTGCCCGTGAGGGCACCAGCCTCCGTCCGTCCCCGCACTCGGTCCCGTACCGTGTGCGGGGACGGACGTGCGTGACGGGGAGGCATGAACATGGCCGTGAAGGACCGCGACCGGTTCTCCACCGCGACCAGGCTGCGGCTGCTCGGTGAGCAGACGGCGGCCCGCGTCTACCGCTCCCAGAACCGCCGCCAGGCCCACCGCTCCCGGCTCACCGGCCGCGCCGCGTTCCTGGCGCTCATCGTCTGCACCCTGATCGTGGCGCTGGCGTATCCCATGCGGCAGTACGTCTCCCAGCGCGAGGAGATCGCCGACCAGGAGCGGACGCTCCAGGACGCCGGGAAGCGCGCCGAGGAGCTGCGGGACGAGAAGGCCCGCCTCCAGGACGACGCGTACATCCGCCGCCTCGCCCGCGAACACCTCCACTACGTCCTCCCCGGCGAGACCGGCTACACCGTCGTCGACCCGGACGCGGCGGGCGACGATCGGGGCGAACCCGGCGCCGGCGGCCGGCCCTGGCACTCCAACCTCTGGGACGGCGTGGACAGCGCGGACGGCTCCGGAAGCGACTCCGACGATTCCTCCGACAGCTCCTCCCACGGCGGCTGAGCCACGCCCCGCCCGGCCGGGCACACCGGTCCGCCAGGCACACTGGTCCGAGCAAGAACCGCGCCTTCCGGCGTACCCCGCGGCGCACCGCACCCCACAGCAGCACCTCCGAGCAGAACCAAGGCAGGCATGGACACGCCCCCTCCGCAGACCGAATCCACTCCGCCCACCGACGCGGACATCGCCGCGTTCGAGCAGCAGCTCGGACGGCCGCCGCGCGGGCTGCGCGCCATCGCGCACCGCTGCCCCTGCGGCAACCCGGACGTGGTGGAGACCCAGCCCCGTCTTGAGGACGGCACGCCGTTCCCGACGACGTACTACCTGACGTGCCCGCGCGCCGCCTCCGCGATCGGCACGCTGGAGGCGAACGGCGTCATGAAGGAGATGACCGAGCGCCTGGGCACCGACCCGGAGCTGGCCGCCTCCTACCGTGCCGCGCACGAGGACTACATCGCCCGCCGCGACGCCATCGAGGTCCTGGAGGGCTTCCCCAGCGCCGGCGGCATGCCGGACCGGGTGAAGTGCCTGCACGTCCTCGTCGGCCACTCGCTGGCCGCCGGACCCGGCGTGAACCCGCTCGGCGACGAGGCCATCGCCATGCTCCCCGAGTGGTGGGCCAAGGGCCCCTGTGTGACGCCGTGCACGCCCGACCAGCCGGCCGAGGAGTCCGCGTGACCACCACCCGGGTCGCGGCCGTCGACTGCGGCACCAACTCCATCCGGCTGCTCGTCGCCGACATCGACCCGGCCACCGGCGGCTTCACCGAGCTGGATCGCCGGATGCGGATCGTCCGCCTCGGCCAGGACGTCGACCGCACCGGCCGCCTCGCCCCCGAGGCCCTGGAACGTACGTTCGCCGCCTGCCGCGAGTACGCCGGGGCCATCGAGGAGCTGGGTGCCGAGAAGATCCGCTTCGTCGCCACCTCCGCCTCCCGCGACGCCGAGAACAGCGCCGACTTCGTCCGGGGCGTCCACGAGATCCTCGGCGTCGAGCCCGAGGTGATCACCGGCGACCAGGAGGCCCAGCTCTCCTTCGACGGCGCCACCAAGGAACTCCACGGCAACAGCGGCCACGGCTTCGCCTCCCCGTACCTCGTGGTGGACATCGGCGGCGGCTCCACCGAGTTCGTCCTCGGCGACGACACCGTCCGCGCGGCCCGCTCGGTCGACATCGGCTGCGTCCGGATGACCGAGCGCCACCTCGTCCAGGACGGCGCGAAGATCGACCCGCCGACCGAGGCCCGGATCGCCGCGATCCGCGCCGACATCGACGCGGCCCTCGACCTCGCCGCCGAGACCGTCCCGCTCACCGAGGCCACCACCCTCGTCGGCCTCGCCGGCACGGTCACCACGATCGCCGCCATCGCGCTGGACCTCAAGGAGTACGACTCCGAGGCCATCCACCACTCCCGGATCTCCCTCGCCCGCGTGGAGGAGATCACCACCCGCCTGCTCGCCTCCACCCACGCCGAACGCGCCGCGATCCCCGCGATGCACCCCGGCCGGGTCGACGTCATCGCCTCCGGCGCCCTGATCCTCCAGGCCCTGATGCGCCGCACGGGGGCCCAGGAAATCGTGGTCAGCGAGCACGACATCCTGGACGGTATTGCTCTTGGAGTGGCACTCGACAGTTAGTGCAGGTCGGAGCAGGTAAAACGCGAAAGCGGGCCACCCCGGGAACGTTCCAGGGGTGGCCCGCTCGTGCTGTCGGGCGCTACGTCGGCGGTGTGTGGCACGGGCAGGCGCACCCCAGCCGCTCGCACATGGTGTAAGCCGGCCGCGCCTTCAGCAGGTCCGCGCCGCGACAGAGGGCGCTCGTGGGCGGAGCCGAACGAACTGGGATGAAGCCCGGTACCCCACGGTGACGCTGCATCTGCTGGGGGCCGCAGTACAAGGTGTCCACCTGCAAGATCACGGGCAGGGTGTTGGGGGTGGTGCTGGTCTGTGGTGCCGCTACTCGGTGGGGAGCGGGCGGGCGCGTGCGTAGCCACGAATCCACGCCCCGGCGAGCAGTGACGTACGCGGGTACGGGCAGGCGGTCGGCGGGTCACCGCGGCGCCCGGCCGCGGCTCCCTCGCCAACCGCTCGCGTGATGTCTTCGCGTGTGCCCACTGCCTCACCTCTTGTTCTGGTGCGCGCCCTCATTGATCCGGGCGCCTTCCGCCCACCGTTGCGCGGTGCCGGTCGCCTGCTCGATGAACTCAGCTTGCGTCAACCTGCCGTGCTGCGCCCACCATTCGCGTAGCTCGTCGCTGGCGCGGGCGCGGAGAACAACGTCATGGGGTCGATGCCGTCAATCTGCGCCTTCTTGTTCAGCAGGTACCCGCGGCAGGCGTCCTCGGCGGCGAGGTACTGGCGGTAGACGTACTCGGTGTACATCTCGCGCGCGGCGGCGCGGGTGACCTTCTCGACCGGCGCGGTACCGGCCCGCGCTTCGGCGGCCTTGACGGCTGCGGCCAACTCGTCGGCGAACTTGGCGTCATGGGCGAGGGCTCCCCACTCTTCCACAGGCGGAAGCGGGTCAAGGGCTTCGTCCAGCGCGGCGCGGTCGGCCAACAGGTTGGCCACGGCGTCCCCGGTCGCGGCGACGGCCGGCAGGGGATCGGGGGGATACCGGCGGTCCAGTTCGGCCGCGATCCAGGCGTGGTCAGCGTCATCGAGCGAGGCGGCCCGCATCGCGGTGCCCATCTCGTCCTCGGTCATCTCGCGCATCGTGCCGGCGTCGCCGGACCGGACCCGGGCAGCCTGTACGTACGGACTGCTCGGCGCGGCCTGCTGCGTGGGGAGGTTGGACGCTCCGGGCTGCTCGAGGGCACGGAGCCTGCGGAGATCCGGGTTCGCGGCAAGGTGGTCGCGCATGGCGGTCTGCCACTGCCGGACCTTTGCGTTCGCGGCGGTTCGGGCCTCCGACGTCGTCGCCGCGGCAGCGCGGTTCTTGAACTGCCTGATCTTCCGCTCGATCGCCCGTTGCCGTTGCCCGGCTTCGTAACCCTCGGGGTCGGAGCCGCCATGCGCGGGCGGGCGGGTGATGCCCGGCGTGTAAGCGGCCACGCTGTGCCGGCAGTTGGGGTGCTGGAGTCCCGCGCGGCGCGCCTCGTCCAGCGACCCGGCAACGCGCACGGGGACCTGCTCGCCGTCGCGGGTCGCGTGCTCGACCTCGATGGTTCGCGCTCCATCCGGACCGCTGATCGTCAGAACCTTGGATTCCCACGGCCGGCACTTCGGACACTCGCGCGGCGCGGTACTGACGGTCACCAGCTGCACGCCGGCGGTTTGCAGGGTGCGCATGTGGCCTTCCGCCGCGGCGCGCGCCACGCCCGTACGGACGGCCATCTCTGCGTACGAGGTGAGCTTCCACCGGCGGCCGGCGCGGTCCACGAACGAGGTGATCCCCTCGTCCGCCCATCGCTGCATGGCTGCCTGCGTGGCCTGGCGACGGGTGGCCGTGCCGAGGATCGGAAGCGCGGCCACCTGCGAGACGATCGCCCGGAAGCGGTCCACGATCGTGCGCAGAATGCTGCGGTGGGTGTCGGTGACGCGCTCTACGGTCTGCTCGGCGAGACGGTCAACAGCCTGCGCCTGCGGGGTGATCTCGTCCACGAGCCGCCGCGCATCGTCGTCCAGCGCGCCCAGCTCGGCGACGCCGGCGCGGTGCCCGATGTTGTACGCCTCCGCCGTCACCTCGATCACTTCGAGCGTCACGGCCTGCCCAAGCTGGTCCACCACACCTTGCGCGCCCCGGCGGAGCGCGGAGACGGCGGAGAGTTTCCGCTCGGCCCACTGGGGCGAGTCGTACCCGCCCTCCAGCTGCCGGGCGATGACGCCGAGTAGGCGCTCCTCGGCGGCGGCGTGTAGGTCCCGCGTGCCGGCGGCGAGGTCTTCGACCATGCCGGGATGGATGGCCACCCGTAGACACCCCCTACGTTGCCGATCGCACTGGGAATTCACCCCGCTGGGTGATGACCGGATCGCGCCCACGCGCCTAACCTGAAAAGGCATCAATGTCATTGGTGGCGTCGATCGCTCCTCAGGAGGGGTGGTCGCCGCGCACGAGGGCCATCCAAGAGGTGGTTCTCCTGTGCGGCGTCCGCCGTTCAGTATCTGAGGAGTAGAAATGGGAATTCGAGATACATGGTCGCGGCTAACAGGTCGCCGATGTTGTTCTGAAAGTGATGCGAGTTCGGGAGGTGTGTCTCATGCGCGGGAAGGAACCCTAGCTGGGCATTCCAGTTCCACATTTGGTAGAAGGGCGAGAACGGCAATCGTTGGTGCCACTCTTATTTTTGGCCTCGTAAGAGGTGGTGGCGGTGCTTTGATTGTGCTTCAAGATTTGCACGATCGAGGCGGAATTTGCGCTTTTTCAATCGCCCGTGAATTCAACTACATCGATGAAATTTGTGTAAAGGCCGATAAAAAGATGGACGCCTCGGCCTTGCAATAGGTAAATGGTTCGTGCTCTGGCCTGATCAACCAGGCCACGGACGGCAGGCGGCCCAGTCTGATCAACTGGGCCGCCTTTCCTATGTTGCGAGCGGGTACGTGTCGCCCGGATCGGGCGCGCCCGCGCCGGTCTCCGCAAGGATGGCAGCTACCTCGGCCTGAACGGCGTCGTCGTCCCAGCTGGGGTTGAGAATCTTGACCCTCGTTGCGGTGCTGACGGCCCCGGCGCGCGCGAGGAGTTCGAGCGTCGTTGCTTGCTGCTGCTCGCTCTCTGCGACCCCGGTTCCGAAGTCCACGCGGGGCCGGTCCGGGGTGATCTTCGCCCCGAACAGGTGATGGTCAAGCAGCAGTCCCACGTGCAGCTGCTCGGCCAACGGGTGCTTCCAGTGCCCGGCCTTCTGCTTACGGGTGACGGTCGAGCGCGCGTCCCGGGAGTCGGACTCGGTGGCGGTGATCGGTTGCCCGTTGCCGTCCAGGCCGAAGCTCTGCGCCGAGTATCCCGCGCTCTGTGCGGCCTGCCGGGTGATCGCCTCGGTGGTGCGCTGGTGCTCCTCAACCCTGATCAGAAACTGGTTCAGGGTGATGCCGTTGCCGGTCTCGTTCGGCGGCATGTTGAGCTGGGACCACACCTCGCGGTCGTCGTCGAAGGTGGCGCCGCGCCCGGGGCCGTCGTCGCGGAGGTAGCCGGACGGCACGATGAGCCGCGCGCGGGCAAGGCGGATGTCACGCATCCAACTGGTCCACGTCTCATCGAGTGCGCCGAACATGTCGTAAATGGGGTCCGCAAAGTCGCTTCGGCCGACCGGCGAGGAGCGGTGGAGCCGGTGAGGCAGCAGGTTCGGCACGTACGACGCGGTGAGGCGAGGTATGCCGGTGGTGATGGTCTGACCGTCGCCGTCACGGTCGAGCGAGGCGGCGAGGTCTGCCGTATCAGGGGCTCGGTGAGCGGGACCGGCCGGCCGACGTTCTGCGGGGTGCCCTCGTACAGGGCGTGGCGGATGTAGCCGACCTCGTGGCGCTCGAAGTGCCGGTGAACGATCTGGTCACCGAGACTGGTCAGCTCGCGCCAGAACGTGACCGCGCGCAGGCGGCTGTAGCGTCCTGGAGGCGAGCAGCCCTGGGTGCGGTTCTTCTCTCGGGCACGGCTCGATTCGATGACCGTAGCCACATATGCGCGGCTCAGGCATCCCGACCTTGCCATGGTGAGCGCCGGTGCTCTCGCTGCGCTCACACCGGACGACTTGAAGGTCCGCGCCGTGATTCTGGGCGATGTGGCGACGGCGTACGTCGTGCAGGGAGAATTCGAGCGTGGTGCGGAGGTCGCGAGAGAGGCACTTACGGTGACTCGGCAGGCCGAGGCGACACTGGGGCGTCAGCGACTCCATTCTCTCGTCGCGCAGTTGCCCGCGCACAATGGTGTCGCTGAGCAACTGCGCGGCGAGTTGGCCGTGGCGCTCGCCTGAATTGCCATGTTCGGCGTCGTGTGCCCAACTGCGGGCGGCCTCAGCCGGTCGTTTCCGCGCTCAGCCACGCGAGGTAGGCGTCGCTTCCCGCAGTGATGGGTGTGGCGATGATCTCCGGAGTGTCGTAGTCGTGAACCGCCTTGATCAGCGTGGCGAGTTCGTCGAAACGGGCGGCTGTCGTCTTGTAGAGCACTCGCCACTCGGCATCGATTTCAATCTTTCCCTCCCAGCGGTAGACGCTCTTGATCGGTCCGTCGATCTGGGCGCATGCGGCGAGACGCATCTCCACCGCCTTCGTAGCGAGGTGCTGGGCCTTGTCCTCGGTGTCGGTCGTGGTGAGTACGGCGAGGTAGTCGGCCACGGTTCCCCCTCTGGGCTCGGGTGTGTGGCGACCGTATCGCAAGGAGAAGAGCCCACGACGTGCGATCGGCGCCGGATGTGCGGGACGGCTCGCTCGATGAGTGTTCTTGTGCTCCTAGCTCCGGGTCGGCAGAGGGCTTTCGACCCCGTGCCTTCAGAGGTGGTGTGGACATCCGACCATGCCGTCGGCGGCTTGGGCTCCAGCCGGTGGAGGCTGCCGACTGGGCCTCGAACTCCGTCAGTGCCGCCCGGCCTGTACGCGGCGCGTCATGAGCCCAAGTCGCGGCGCGGGGCATCCGGATTAAATCGGCGACCCCTTGACGTAGATCATCGCGGTTTCCATGCTGGATTCATGCCGTCCGAGGTCGGTCCGCAGGCTCGTCGCGAGCGGGTCGCGGCACGCAGATCGTGCGTGCCGCGCCGTGGCCGGGCCAACTGTCCTGGTTCGCGCTGACATTTCAAAGTCCTTAGCGACAGCGGGCGTTGAGCGCGTGTGCCGACGCTCCGTCAGTCGTGGCTGCCGTGCGCACGTGACGTGCGGAGGCGGTCGTTCCTGCCTCCGTGCCCGACCGGGCGCTGTGCCGCCATGCGGGCCCGCGCTCCCGCGCATGACACTCGTACGCCGAAGGAGAGCTGACCGATGACCAGCCACGAGAACCGACCGCCCGTCGGCCGCCGGGCCCTGCTGGCCGGTGCCGCCGGACTGGGTGCGGCGGTGACCCTGCCCGTACAGGCGGCGCACGCCGCGCCCGCCACGCAAGCCGCGCCCGCTGCCCGTCCCGCCGCGTCCGCGAAGCCCGCGCCGGAGGCGTCCGGTGTCCGGCCGCGCGGGCGGTACCCCGCGAACTGGCCCGACCCCACCGCCTACGGCACCGCCGACACCCGTGAGGACCTCTGGCCGAGGGAGGACAACTCCTTCGTGCTGCCACTGGAGTTGCGCCCGCGCGACGAGGAGCTCGGGCGGGTCTGGATGCGCGACGCGTACGTCAACTGCTTCGAGGTCGACGGCCGCCCGCTCTACGTCGCCACAGGCACCACGCGGGTGCCGGGGCTCGACATCGCCGGGCCGTGGAACGACGGCATCTTCGTGTGGACGGCGCGCGACCTCAAGGGGCCCTGGAAGCTGGCGGACACGACCGGTGTCCGGCCCGGCGCGGAGAAGGGCAAGGTGTGGTCGCCCGAGTTCGTGGACGAGAACCGGCCCGGCCGCACGGTCGTCGCCCCCTGGCAGGAGTACTGGTACGACAGCCAGTTCGGCAAGCGCGGCGAGGCGTGGGCGCCCGAGGTGCACCGCTTCCGGGGCAAGTGGTACATCGTCGCGTGCATGGGCGACCACTCCAAGAAGGTCGGCTCGTTCCTGCTCGTCAGCGAGGGCGGCGTCGAGGGCCCGTACCGGCTGATCGAGGGAAACCTCGACAAGCCGTTCGGGGACTCCTTCATCGGCGGCCCCGCGTTCATCGCGCCCGGCGCGTACCACCACATCGACGGCAGCCTGTACTCCGAGGGCGACGACGCCTGGCTGGTGCTGCACAACAACCTGTACGCCAAGTTCCGCGACGACATGGAGGACATCGTCCCCGCGACGGGCCTCCCGGCGTTCCGCCAGACGCCCTACACGCCCGAGCCGTACCTCGAAGGCGCGTACGTGTTCAAGTACGGCGGGAAGTACTACCTCCTCCAGGCGGCCTGGGACCGGACCTCGGTCAACGCCGACGGCACCACCCGCCAGGGCTACGACACCGCCGCGGCCGGACGGGTCCAGTACCAGTACGACGCCGTCGCCGCCGTCTCCGACACCTTCGAGGGTCCGTACTCGCAGCGCTGGACCGTCGGCGTCGGGGCCGGTCACAACAACTTCTTCGAGGACCACCGCGGGCAGCTGTGGGCGACCTTCTTCCGCAACCCGAACGTCGGCTACTGGTCCAACGCCTCCCGCCTCGCCGACGCCGCCGTACCCGGGGTCGTCCAGGTGGAGTGGACCGGCCCGAAGGGCAACCGGCTGTACGTCCGGCGCCGCGACTGAGGAGGGCGCGGGCGGGGAGGGTGCGGCCGAGGAGGGAGCGCGGTCCGTAAGCCGGAGACACCCCGCCTGCGGACGGAAGACCCGTGAAAGGCACCCGTGGGCCGGAGCCTGCGGGGTCCTCGCGTCGGTGAGCTCCGGCTTGACGGCCTATTCCCGGTAGTCCCAGGGGTTGAGGAGACGCGCGCCTGATCGAGCCGGTCGCTCCGAGGCGGGCATCCGCTCGATGCCTGCCTCGATCTCCGCGATGGTGATGACGCTGAGCTGGAGGGACGGGGAGGGAACCGAGCGGGCCCAGGCGACAACGGCTGGTGCGGGTCTCGGCCGGGTGGTGAGCTCGGCGACGACATTGGTGTCGAGCAGGTGGATCACTCGCTGCCCGCCGCATCGTCGTACGACCGCTGTCCGAACTCCAGGCCTTCGAACGGGGTTGTCGTGAGCCGGTCGAGAAAGCTGTCGCGGCCCAGGGTCGCCCACCGGTGAAGTATGCCGGGCAAGGCATCGATGTCGGTGTCGGCCAGCTCGGCATCGAAATGGACGAGCTGATGTTCGGGCAGAGACTCCCGGATCTCTCGGATCGTCCGCAGAGGATGGGGCTCCTCAGGTCCGCGCGGCGGGAGAGGCAGATTCGGGGCAGTGCTCATGATCGGCTCCTCCACGTTGCGGTTCACGGACGCGTGCCTCGTCACACCCTAGAGGGGACCGCTCAGGCCGTCCGAGAATGATGTGAATCGCACTCTTACGGACCCTCTGTGCGTGAACACGGACTGCCGCACTCAGCGCTTCCCGTCCCCGTCCTTGTCTCCGCCGTCCTCGCCCTCGTCGCCCTCCTCCGCCGCCCCCGAGTGGTCCCCGAGCACGTCCGTCAGCAGCTCGGCCACGGTAGTGGTGGGGTCGACCCCGGACAGCACCGCCTCCATGTCGAGGACATCGGCCGCCTCCTCCAGGGCCTCGAAGTCCGCGATCGGCACCACGGCGGCCACCGGGGTGCCGTCGCGCGTGATCACCGTGGGTTCGCCCTGTTCGGCGTGGTCGATGGGGGCGGCGGGGTCCGCGCAGGCCTCCCGGACCGTCACGGTTCTCCTTCTGGTCATATGTCCAGTGTGTGCGCACCTGGGCCGGGTCCGCGCGTCCGGCTGCCGGCCCGCCTCGCGGCCGGGCCGGTGACCTCGTCCGGGACCCTCCCGGCGCGCAACCTCACCTCCCGGGATTCGTGTGCTCACATGCGGCCCGGCCTGCACTTCTGATGCTTCACTGGGGTGTCCCGGCGGGTGGCGAGGGGGCTCGCGGGGGGTGTTCGGGAGGGCGTCGCGGCCAAGTTCGTGAAGTTCTTCACAAGGAATTCGGTCCGCACGGGCCAAGTTCTTCGCCCGCAGGGGTTCGAATGGGCCTGTGCGTACGTTTTGTGCGCTACGCGCGGGTGTCCCCCGCGTGGCGCGCGCGGGTTGGACGGAGGGGGCGAAAAGGGGCGCCGGGGGCGGTCGTCCCAGGGTCAAGGGCCAGCTCACAGGCGGTGAACAACGTTCGCCGCGAGGCTGTGGTTCCCCTTGTTGACCATGACCTGGGTCACGCGGGCCGCGCAGTGTAGCAGAGGGGGCACCCAACCTTGTGAAGGGGCTCACGAGGTACCCCCCGGGGTGGGGTGGATACTCGATTGCATGAGCACCACGGAGCGTCCCAGGATCCTCGTTGTAGGCGGTGGGTACGTAGGCCTGTACGCAGCTCGACGCATTCTCAAGAAGATGCGCTACGGAGAGGCGACCGTCACGGTCGTCGACCCGCGCTCGTACATGACGTACCAGCCCTTCCTCCCCGAAGCTGCCGCAGGCAGCATCTCGCCTCGGCATGTCGTCGTCCCCTTGCGACGCGTGCTGCCCAAGGCTGAGGTTCTCACCGGTCGTGTGACGACCATCGACCAGGAGCGCAAGGTCGCTACGGTCGCGCCGATCGTCGGCGAGGCCTACGAGCTGCCCTTCGACTACCTCGTCATCGCGATGGGCGCGGTCTCCCGTACCTTCCCGATCCCCGGCCTCGCCGAGCAGGGCATCGGTATGAAGGGCATCGAGGAGGCCATCGGCCTGCGCAACCACGTCCTGGAGCAGCTGGACAAGGCTGACTCCACGACCGACGAGGAGATCCGCCGCAAGGCGCTGACCTTCGTCTTCGTCGGCGGTGGCTTCGCCGGTGCGGAGACCGTCGGTGAGGTCGAGGACATGGCCCGGGACGCGGCCAAGTACTACACGAACGTCAAGCGCGAGGACATGCGCTTCGTTCTCGTCGACGCCGCCGACAAGATCCTTCCCGAGGTGGGCCCGAAGCTGGGCGCCTACGGCAAGGAGCACCTGGAGAGCCGTGGCGTGGAGATCTACCTCTCCACCTCCATGGACAGCTGCGTCGACGGTCACGTCGTGCTGAAGAACGGCCTCGAGGTCGACTCCAGCACCATCGTGTGGACCGCCGGTGTGAAGCCGAACCCGGCGCTCTCCCGCTTCGGTCTGCCGCTCGGCCCGCGTGGCCACGTGGACACCAGCGAGAAGCTCCAGGTCCAGGGCACCGACTACATCTGGGCCGCCGGCGACAACGCCCAGGTCCCGGACATGGTCGGCCGCCGCGCCGGCAACCCGAACGCCTGGTGCCCGCCGAACGCCCAGCACGCGCTGCGCCAGGCCAAGGTCCTCGGCGACAACGTGGTCTCCGGCATGCGGGGCTTCCCGCAGAAGGAGTACAGCCACGCCAACAAGGGTGCGGTCGCCGGTCTCGGCCTGCACAAGGGCGTCGCGATGATCGTCATGGGCAAGGTGAAGATCAAGCTCAAGGGCCGTCTCGCCTGGTACATGCACCGTGGCTACCACGGCATGGCGATGCCGACGTTCAACCGCAAGATCCGCGTCTTCGCCGACTGGACCCTCGCGATGTTCCTCAAGCGTGAGGTCGTCTCCCTGGGTGCCATGGAGACGCCGCGCGAGGAGTTCTACGAGGCGGCCAAGCCGGCTCCGGCTCCCGCCGCCGCGAAGCCCGAGGGCGAGAAGGCCAAGGCCTCCTGACCCCGGCGGCGCTCCCGCGAGGGTGCGCCGGCTCCTTCCGCCGAGGAGCCTCCGGCACGTGCGCGACCCGCACGACCCGCGTGACCCTGTACGACCTGTAGTACCTGTACGACCCGAAGGGGCCGTCCGCCATCCGTGGTGCGGACGGTCCCTTCGGCGTACCCGGGCGGGCGTCCGGTCGCGTACGGCCCTGAGGGGGGAAGGGTGTCGCCCCGACAGATACTTGGTGGCTACATGCATTTTGCCCAAGCATTGCCCAGTAGCGGGATGACGGGTGCTGCGGCCAGAGTTGACGCATGTGTTACCTCGGCGTGGCGCTGGAGCGCACGGGCGAGGCGATGATGCATGTGTACGCATATGGGCATTTTGGGAAACACCACCACGGAGGTGTGCGCCATGGCAGACGCCGCGTCGCGGCTGACCGCTCTTCTCACGGATCTGCTCGGAGAACGTCTTCCGGTCCGTATCCGGGCCTGGGACGGCAGTGAGGCCGGACCGCCGGGTGCCCCCACTCTCGTCATCCGTCACCGCCGCGCACTGCGCCGACTGCTGTGGAAGCCGGGCGAGCTGGGGCTGGCCCGCGGCTGGGTGGCGGGCGAGATCGACGTCGAGGGCAATCTGTACGAGGCGCTCGACAGCATCGCCGGCCTGCTCTGGGACCGGGGCATCGACGCCAAGGAAGCCGTCCACCCGCTGCGCGACCCGAAGGTCCGGGCCTTCGCGAAGGGCCTCGCCCAGCTCGCGGGCCCCTACCCGCCGCCCGCCCCGCCCGCCGAGGAGATGCACCGCCGCCGCACCGGCCCGCTGCACACCCGGCGCAGGGACAAGGAGGCCATCAGCCACCACTACGACGTGGGCAACGACTTCTACGAGATGGTCCTCGGCCCGTCCATGGTCTACTCCTGCGCCTACTGGGAGGACGGCGGGACCCTGGAGGACGCCCAGCGCGACAAGCTCGACCTGGTCTGCCGCAAGCTCGCCCTCAAGGAGGGCGACCGGCTGCTGGACGTCGGGTGCGGCTGGGGCTCCATGGCCATCCACGCGGCCCGCGAGTACGGCGCCGTCGTCACCGGCGTGACCCTCTCCGTCGAACAGGCCGCCTACGCCCGCAAGCGGGTCGCCGAGGAGGGGCTGACGGACCGCGTCGAGATCCGGGTGCAGGACTACCGGGACGTGCGTGACGGGCCCTACGACGCGATCTCCTCCATCGGCATGGCCGAACACGTCGGCTCGGTCCGCTACCGCGAATACGCCGACGATCTCTTCGCCCTCCTCAAGACCGGCGGCCGGCTGCTCAACCACCAGATCGCCCGGCGTCCCGAGAAGGACGAAGAGGCTTACCGCATCGACGAGTTCATCGACGCCTATGTCTTCCCCGACGGCGAACTCGCCCCCGTGGGGCGGACGCTCGCAATTCTGGAGGAGGCCGGGTTCGAGGCCCGGGACGTCGAAGCGCTGCGCGAGCACTACGCGTTGACGCTGCGTCAGTGGGTCGCGAACCTGGAGGACAACTGGAGCGCCGCGGTCGCGGCCACCTCGCCCGGGCGGGCCCGGGTCTGGCGGCTGTACATGGCGGCGTCCGCCCTCTCCTTCGAGCACAACAAGATCGGCGTCAACCAGATCCTCGCCGTCAGGCCCACGGACGCCGGACACTCCCGCATGCCCGCCCGTTCCCGCCGGTGGACGGCCTCCGCCACCGACTGACCGGCCCCGCGACACGCACCAGGGGCCGGAGACCGCTCGCAGAACGGCGGTCTCCGGCCCCTGGTCCGTAACGACGGCCCCGTCACTCCGTCTTGATCGCCGTCAGCATGTTCAGCCGCGCGGCACTGCGGGCCGGCCAGAGCGAGGCGAGGACGCCGACCAGCGCGGCCAGCAGCAGGAAGATCCCGATGCGGCCCCACGGAACGACGAGCTCGTAACCGGGCAGCGCGGCGGCGATCGTACGGCCGATCGCCCACCCCAGGAACGTCCCGAGCAGGATGCCGACCACCGCGCCGAAGAGCGAGATCACCACGGCCTCCAGCCGGATCATCCGCTTGACGCGGGCCCGGTCCAGACCGATCGCCCGCAGCATCCCGATCTCCTGCTTACGCTCGAACACCGACATCGCCAGGGTGTTGACCACCCCGAGCACCGCGATGAGCAGCGCCATCGCCAGCAGGCCGTACATGATGTTCAGCGCCAGGTTCACGAAGCCGCCGAACATGTCGCGCATGTCCTGCCGGTCCATCACGTTCATCGCCGGGTTGTCGCCCAGCGCGTCCACGACGGCCTGCTCGTTCGCGGCCGAGGCGCCGCCGTCCATCTTCAGCCAGATCTGCTGGATCTCGGCGGTCCGGGTGTGGGCGTTCGCGAGGTCCTCCGAGAGCAGGACGGGGGAGAGGAACTGGTTGGCCTCGTAGACCGCGCCGATCGTCACCTCACCCTTCTTCTCGTCCTCGAAGGTCACCGGCAGGGTGTCACCGGTCTTCCAGTGGTTGTTCCGGGCGGTGTCGTCGTCGACCGCGATCCGGCCCTCGGCGAGCGAGTCCAGCGAACCGGTGACCGTCTTGAGCGGGAAGAGCTTCCGCACGTCGCCCGGGGCGACACCGGACGCCGCGTGGTGCTTGCCGCCGACCGTCAGCCAGTTCGCCTGCTGCGGGGAGACGGCGGTGACGCCGTCGGCCTTCCGCAGCGCGGCGAGGGCGGACGAATCCAACGAGTCGCCGCTCGCCATCGAGACCAGGTAGTCGGCCTTGATGTTGTCCGTCGTCATCCGGTCGACCGCCTGGCCGAGGGTGACGCCCAGCACCGAGATACCAGTGACCAGGGTCAGCCCGATCGCCAGGGCCGAGGCGGTGGCGCCGGTGCGGCGCGGGTTGCGCACCGCGTTCTGCGCGGCCAGCTTCCCGGACACCCCGAACACCCGGGTCAGCAGCGGGCGTACGAGCGCGATCGCCGGCCGCGACAGCAGCGGGATCAGCACGATGATCCCGATCAGCGCCAGGAAGGCGCCGGCCGCGATCAGCTTCCGGCCGTTGGTGTCCGCCGCGGCGGCGCCGCCGACGATGCCGGCCGCGCCCAGCAGGGTGATGGCGCCGCCGATCGAGTTCCGCACGACCAGCGAACGGGTGCTCGCCACCGCGTGCACACTGCTCATCGCGGCCACCGGGGCGATCTTCGCAGCCCGGCGGGCGGGCAGCCAGGCGGCGAACACCGTGATCAGGACGCCCACCGCGAACGCGGCGAGCACCGTGCCCGGGGCGATCACCAGCGGACCGGCCGGGATCTTCCCGCCGATCAGGCCCATCGCCGACCGCAGCGCGGCGGCCAGACCGGTCCCCACCGCGAAGCCCACCGCCGAGGCGGCGAGGCCCACCACGGCCGCCTCCATCAGCACCGACCACTTCACCTGCCGGCGGGAGGCGCCGACGGCACGCATCAGCGCCAGCTCCCGGGTGCGCTGGGCGATCAGCATGCTGAAGGTGTTGGCGATCAGGAAGACACCGACGAAGAGCGCGATACCGGCGAAGACCAGCAGGATCGTGTCGAGATTGCCCAGCCCGTCCTCGATCTGCTTCGCCTGCTCGTCGGCGAGCGCCTGCCCGGTACGGGCTTCGGCGCCGCGGGGCAGCAGGGACTTCACCTCGGCCAGCAGCGCGGTGTCGGAGGCGCCGGGGGCCGCGGCGACCGTGGCCTCCTGGAACTCACCGGCCCGCAGGAACAGCTTCTGCGCGGTCGTCTCCTGGAAGAGGACCAGGCTGCCGCCCGCGTTGACCGCGCCGTCCTCGGTGGTGAAGACACCGGCGAGGACGTACTCCTTCACCGGCCCGTTGGTCGCCACGCGGACCGTGTCGCCGACGTGGTAGCCGCCCTTGTCGGCGGAGGCCCGGTCCAGGGCGATCTGGCCGTCCTTCACCGGTCCGTCGCCGGAGGTGAAGGTGTACGCGGGGTCCTTGCCGTCCTTGCCGGGGGCGAAGTTGCCGCCGCTGGTGGACCAGCCGCTGCCGATGAGCTTGCCGTCGCGGTCGGCGGCCCCGGCGAAGCCGGAGACCCGCCCGGTGACCCGGGCGACGCCGTCCAGCGCCCGGATCTTGTCCAGGGTCGCTTCGTCGACTCCGGTGGTGGTGGCGCTGTCGCGGTGGCCCTTCGAGGTCGAGATGGCGACGGCCACGTCGTCGTAACTCTTGGCGGACTGGTTGCGGAAGGCGTTGCCGAGGGTGTCGGTGAAGATCAGCGTGCCGGAGACGAAGGCGACGCCGAGCATGACCGCGAGCACGGTCATCAACAGCCTGGCCTTGTGCGCGAGCACATTGCGCAGGGCGGTACGGAACATGTGTGTGTCCTGGGATGAGGTCCGGGAAGGACCGGGGGAGGGCGCGGCACGCCCGGGGGACGGGGGCGGTACGGAGACGCGGCGGTACGGAGACGGGGCGGGGCCGGGGCCGGTACGGCTCAAGGGCCGGTACGGCGTGAGCGCCGGCGGCCCGCCCGGGGTCAGCTGGTGCGGCCCTTGGCGTCGAACGCCTTCATCCGGTCCAGCACGCCGTCCGCCGTGGGCCGCGCCATCTCGTCGACGACCGCGCCGTCCGCGAGGAAGATCACCCGGTCCGCGTAGGAAGCGGCGACGGCGTCGTGGGTCACCATCACGACGGTCTGGCCCAGCTCGCGCACGGAGTTGCGCAGGAAGCCCAGGACCTCCGCGCCGGACCGGGAGTCGAGGTTTCCGGTCGGCTCGTCGCCGAAGATGATCTCGGGCTGCGAGGCCAGCGCGCGGGCCACCGCGACACGCTGCTGCTGGCCGCCGGAGAGCTGGGTCGGCCGGTGCTTCAGCCGGTCCGAGAGACCGACCATGTCGATGACCTGCTGGAGCCACGCGGCGTCGGGCTTGCGGCCCGCGATGTCCATCGGGAGCGTGATGTTCTCCAGCGCGGTCAGCGTCGGCAGCAGGTTGAACGCCTGGAAGATGAACCCGATCTTGTCCCGGCGGAGCTGGGTGAGCTGCTTGTCCTTGAGCGAACCCAGCTCGGTGTCGCCGATGCGCACCGACCCGGAGCTGAACGTGTCGAGCCCGGCCACGCAGTGCATCAGCGTGGACTTGCCGGAGCCGGACGGACCCATGATCGCGGTGAACTCGCCCTGCGGGAAGTCCACCGAGACCCGGTCCAGTGCGACCACCTGGGTCTCGCCCTGGCCGTAGACCTTCGACAGCTCCGTGGCGCGCGCGGCGACGCCGGTGGCACGGGGGACGGGGGGTGCGGTGGTCACAGGGACGCTCCTGAGGGGACGGGGGTGGAGTGCGACGGCCCCGGGACGGGTCCGGGACAGGACCGGCGGTACCTTCGGGGCCCTCCCATCCTCCCCGTACCCGCCGCCCCGGTCGTCAGCCCCCGTACCCGTTCCGGAGGCACTCTCTGGTCGCACCGCAGGCGGGTGCGCCTCCTCCTCCGGTATGACACAGGGGCCGACGGCGGAGTACCCGCAGGTCAGCGCGGCGCCCCGGCGGCACACCCGCAGGTCGGTACGGCGGACCGGCGGCGCACCCGCAGGTCAGCGCGGCGGGGCCGTCGAGCCGCGCGGGACGAGGCGGGCGGCGGCGTCCTCGCTCCCCCCGGCCGCGCCCTCGGCGACCAGGGTCAGCAGGGTGCGCGCCGCCAGCGCACCGTACGCCGGGATGTCGCGGCTCAGCGCGGTCAGCGGCGGCCGGACCACCTGCGAGAGCTGCGAGTCGTCCCAGGCGACCAGCGAGAGGTCGGCGGGCACGTCGAGACCCATCTCCTGGGCGACCGAGAGCCCCGCGACGGCCATGATGTCGTTGTCGTAGATGATCGCGGTCGGCCGGTCCGGTGCGCTGACGAGCCGGCGGGTCGCGTGCGCGCCCTCGTCCCCGGAGTAGTCGGTGTGCACCACCACCGGCGCTCCCAGGCCGAGTTCGGCGCACGTCCGGTGCTGCTCCCGGTCGCGGAGCCGGGTGTGCGTCAGCTCCGCGAGCCCGGCGACACGGGCCACCCGGCGGTGGCCGAGCGCGTGGAGGTACGCCAGGGTGTCGCGGAGCGCCGCCGCGTCGTCGGACCAGACCGGCACCAGCGGACCGGCCGCCGACGGGTGGCCGATCGCGACGGCCGGCAGGCCGAGCGCGGCGACGCCCGTGACGCGCGGGTCCGGTTCGCCCGGTCGCGGCTCGCGCAGATCGGCGAGGAACACCCCGTCCACCCGCCCCTCGCCCCACCAGCGCCGGTACACCTCCAGCTCCTGCGTCGGACCGCTCACCATCTGGAGCAGCAACGCGCAGCCCCCGGCGGAGAGTTCGCTCTCGATACCGCTGATCAGCTCCATGAAGAACGGCTCCACCCCGAGCATCCGGGCGGGGCGGGAGAGGGCCAGGCCGACCGTGTCCGCGCGGGCGCGGGTGAGCGCGCGGGCCGCGCTGTTGGGCCGCCAGCCGATCTCCTCGGCGATGGCCTTGATGGCGGCGCGCGTGGCGGGGGAGACTCCCGGACGGTCGTTGAGCGCGTAGGACACCGCGACCTTGGAGACCCCGGCGCGCAGCGCGATGTCGGCGATCGTCGGGCGGTTCTTGGGCAATGGGACCTCGCTTAACCGGTTCATGTCCACCGGCATCGTAACCCCTGGCCACCCCCCGTGTGGTGTGCTCCCGACCGTCTCGCGACGTCCTCGAATTCTCCTCCGCTCGGCTCGAACGTACCGTCAAATGCCGTACCTGGAAAGGGTGGGAGCGCTCCCGCAAACCCTTGACATGCCCTCGGAGCCCCCATACCTTCACGGCACTTACCCGGTTCAGTGACTCCGCTCGCAGGGACGGCGGGGAGAGGAAGGGCTATGGGTACGGGTATCCGGGTGCGGATCGCCTCGGCACTCGCCGTGATCGCGCTCACCGCCACCGCGTGCACCGGAGGGAGCCCGGCGACGGGCAAGGGGCCGGGCGGCGCGCAGGGCGGGTCGTTACCGCGCGACGAGACGCTCTACACCACCGGTACGCAGTGGGGGCCGCCGGCCAACTACAACCCGCTGCGCGACTGGGACCACGCCACCGGCACCAAGGGGCTGGTCTACGAGACGCTGTTCCACTTCGACCCGAACGCCGGGAAGCTGACCCCCTGGCTCGCCGAGTCCGGTGCCTGGAAGGACGCGAAGACGTACGAGGTGAAGCTGCGGCCCGGGATCACCTGGTCCGACGGCGAGCCGCTCACCGCCAAGGACGTCGCGTACTCCTACGGCCTCGGCAAGATCGAGGCGTCCTCCTTCCACTCCCTGTGGAGCTGGCTCTCCGCCGCCGAGGCGGTCGACGACACGACCGTCCGCTTCACCTTCACGTCCGCCCACTACCAGGAGTGGGACTTCACCCTCTACGGCCGGCCGATCGTCCCCGAACACGTGTGGAGCGGCCGCTCCGAGGAGGAGATCCTCAACGGGGTCAACGACAAGCCGGTCGGCACCGGGGCCTACACCCTCAAGAGCAAGTCCCAGGACCGGGTGGTCTGGCAGCGCCGCGACACCTGGTGGGGCACGAAGGCGCTCGGCATGACGCCCGCGCCGCGCTACATCGTGGACGTCTCCAACCCGAGCAACGAGGTCGTCATCGGCCAGCTCGGCCAGGGCCAGCTCGACCTGAGCAACAACTTCCTGCCCGGCGCCTCCTCGCTGGTCAAGGCCAAGAAGGTCGTCTCCTACTACGACCAGCCGCCCTACATGCTCTCCGCCAACACCGCCTGGCTGGTGCCCAACACCACCCGCAAGCCGCTGGACGACGCCGCCTTCCGCAAGGCGCTCGCCGCCTCCGTGGACATCGACAAGATCGTGAAGGGCGTCTACGGCGACCTGGTCAAGAAGGCCGACCCGACCGGGCTGCTCCCGCAGTGGGACCAGTACATCGACAAGGGCGTGGTGGCCTCGGACGGGTTCTCGTACGACACCGCGGGCGCGAAGAAGATCCTCGCGGACGCCGGATACCGGGACACCAACGGCGACGGACTCGTGGAGAACAAGGACGGGTCGGAGATCTCCCTCAAGCTGGCCGTGCCCACCGGCTGGACCGACTGGATGGAGGCCGCCAAGGTCATCGCCGCCGGGGCCAAGGCCGCGGGCATCTCCGTGACGACGGAGTTCCCCGACCAGAACGCGCTCAACGAGCAGCGCGCCAAGGGGGACTTCGACCTCGTCCTCAACAACGACCGCCAGCTGTCCAACACTCCGTGGACGTACTACGAGTACATGTTCCAACTCCCCGTCCAGAAGCAGCAGAACACGGTGAACTTCGGACGGTACGAGAACCAGGAGGCGTGGAAGCTGGTCCAGCAGCTCGGCCAGGTGCCGACCGACGACGCCGCCGGGATGAAGGCGGTGACGAGCAAGCTCCAGAAGATCCAGCTGGACGAGATGCCGCTCATCCCCCTCTGGTACAACGGCCTCTGGTCGCAGTCCACCACCGGCACCTGGACCAACTGGCCCTCGGACAAGGCGGGAGCGCCCACCTACGCCCCGGCGCTCTGGCGCAACTGGCTGGAGATGGGCGGCTTCGAGATGCTCACCCAGCTCAAGCCGGCGAAGTAGCCGCAGGCCGGGCCGGTACGGGCGGACCCACCGCCGCCCGTACCGGCCCGGTGGCCCGCCCCCATCCGCGTACCCCCTCCGTGCCGCGCCGGCCGGTGGCCCGCCCCCATCCTCGCGCCCCCTGCCGCCCCGGCCCTCTGAACGCCCCGCCCCGCCGCGCGCCGCCCCACGGCGCACGCGCCCCGGCGGGGCACCTCGACGGGAGCTCCCTTGCGCCGCTACTTCGCCCGAAAACTCCTGGTCTACGCGCTGACCTTCGTCGTCGCCGTCACCGTCAACTGGATGATCCCGCGCTTCATGCCGGGCGACCCGGTGGCCGCCATGGTCTCCCGCGCCCGCGTCTCCCAGCCGGAGGCGGCCGAGGCGATGCGCGCCTACTACAACAACCTCTTCGGCTTCGACCAGCCCGTCTGGCAGCAGTACCTGCACTTCTGGGGCGCCCTGTTCCAGGGCGACTTCGGGATCTCCGTCTGGGTGTTCCCGACCCCCGTCTCCGACGTGCTGCTCGACGCCCTCCCGTACACCCTGGGCCTGATGATCCCGGCGGTGCTGCTCAGCTGGATCGTCGGCAACTGGGCCGGTGCGCTCGCCGCCCGCCGCAAGGTGCTCGACAACACCGTGCTCCCGGCGGGCTACCTGCTCACCGCGATGCCGTACATGTGGATCGCCGTCATCCTCGCCTGGGCCCTCGGCTCGAAGGCCGGATGGTTCCCGATCTCCGGCGGCTACAGCCTGGACATCCAGCCCAGCTGGACCCTCGACTTCGTCCTGGACCTGGCGCACCACTGGGTGCTGCCGTTCCTCTCGCTCTTCCTCGTCGCGCTCGGCGGCTGGGCCATCGGCATGCGCAACATGATCATCTACGAGCTGGAGTCCGACTACTCCTCGTACCTCTCCGCCCTCGGCGCACCCCAGCGGCTCATCCGGCGCTACGCCTTCCGCAACGCCGTGCTGCCCCAAGTCACCGGACTCGCGCTGCAATTGGGCGTACTGGTCGCCGGGGCGCTGGTCACCGAGATCGTCTTCGCCTACCCGGGCCTCGGCTCGCTCATCCTCGCCGCCATCCAGAACCAGGACTTCTTCCTGCTCCAGGGGGCGTTCCTCTTCATCGTCATCGGCGTACTGATCGCCAACTTCGTCATCGACGTCGTGTACGTCCTCGTGGATCCCCGGACCCGTACCGGCATGGCAGGAGGCCAGTCATGAGCGCACCGCCCGGACCGGCCGGGTCCACCCCGGATGCCGTCGGGTCCACCCCCGGGGCCATCGGGTCCACCCCGGGACCCGTCGGGACCGCCCCGGAGGCGAAGGCCGTCGGACCCGCCCGGGAGACCCTCCACTACGCCGTCCGCAACCCGAAGCTGCTCATCGGCTTCACCGTCGTCCTGGTCCTGCTCGCCCTCGGGCTGTTCGGCCCGCCCCTGCTCGACACCACCGACCCGAACGCCTACGGCGGCCCGCAGGCCGCGCCGCCCGACTCCACGTACTGGATGGGCACCACCACCTTCGGCCAAGACGTGTACGCCCAGTTCGTGCACGGGCTGCGCGCCACCTTCCTGGTCGGCGCGGTCGGCGGGGCCATCGCCGCCGTCGTCGCGATGCTCGTCGGCTTCTTCGCCGGCTACCGGGGCGGGGTCCTCGACGAACTCCTCACCATGGTCACCAACGTGGTGCTGGTCATCCCGGCGCTCGCCGTGCTGCTCATCATCAACGCGTACCTGGGCGTGCGCTCCGTACCCGTGCAGGGGGTGTTCATCGGCCTCACCTCCTGGCCCTGGGCGGCCCGCGCCATCCGCGCGCAGACGTTCACCCTGCGCACCCGGGAGTTCGTGGACCTGGCCAGGCTCAGCGGCAACGGCACCTGGCGGATCGTGTTCCGCGAGATCGCGCCCAACATGAGCTCCTACCTCTTCATGATGTTCATCCTGCTCTTCGGCGGGTCCGTCCTCATCGCCTCCTCGCTCGACTTCATCGGCCTCGGGCCGACCGGCGGCGTCTCGCTCGGCCTGATGCTCCAGAGCGCCCAGCAGTGGAGCGCGCTCCAACTCGGCATGTGGTGGTGGTTCGTGCCCCCGGGTGCCGGGATCACCGCCATCGTCGGCGCGCTGTACGTCGCCAACGTCGGCCTCGACGAGGTCTTCAACCCGAAGCTGAGGGAGTCCTGAGCACATGACGCTGACCGTCACCGACCTGCGGGTCCACTACCGCACCCTGCGCGGCGAGGTCCGGGCGCTGGACGGCGTCGGCTTCGACGTGGCCGACGGCGAGATCCTGGGCCTCGCGGGCGAGTCCGGCTGCGGCAAGACCACCCTCGGCAAGTCCCTGATCCGGCTGGACGGCCGGATGCGGCACGCCGGAGGCACCGTCACCCTCGACGGCGAGGACGTCCCCATCGCCGACGACCGGGCGATGAACGCCTTCCGCTTCCACCGGATCTCGCTCGTACCGCAGTACTCGATGAGCGCCCTCAACCCGACCCGGCGCATCGGCCGCATGATCCGCGAACTCCTCGCCTCGCGCGGGGTGAGCGTGGACACCGCCGAACTCCACCGGCGGCTCGACCTGGTGGGACTCGACCGGGACGTCCTCGACCGCTACCCGATCGAGCTGTCCGGCGGCATGAAGCAGCGCACCGTCATGGTGATCTCCACCCTGCTCGACCCCGCCGTCCTCATCGCCGACGAGGTCACCTCCGCCCTCGACGTCTCCACCCAGAAGGCGGTCGTCACCGCGCTCACCGGACTGCGCGACGCGGGCCTCGTCACCAGCATGCTCTTCATCACCCACGACCTGGCGCTGACCTCGCACATCGCCGACTCGATCATGGTGATGTACGCGGGGAAGCTCGCCGAGAAGGCGCCGACCCGGGTCCTCACCGCCGAACCCCGTCACCCGTACACCCGGATGCTCCTCGGCTCGCTCCCCGAGGTCGGCGTCCGCCACCGCGACCGGCCGCTCAGCGGCATCGCCGGCTCCCCTCCCTCGCTCCTCGACCCGCCGGCCGGCTGCCGCTTCCGCGACCGCTGCCCGCTCGCCGACGCCGGATGCGCCGAGGAACCGCCGGTCGTGGAGATCGCCCCCCGTCACTCCGTCGCGTGCTGGAAGGCATGATGCTGACCCTGGACCGAGTCACCAAGACCTACCGCGCGGGCGCCTTCGGCGGCGGCTCCGTCACCGCCGTCGACCGGGTCTCCTTCGACGCGGCGCCCGGCGAAGTCGTCTCCCTCATCGGTGAGAGCGGCAGCGGCAAGTCCACCATCGGCCGCATGATCCTCGGCCTCACCCAGATCTCCGGCGGCAGCCTCACCCTGGACGGCGCCCCCGTCCGCCCGGGCAAGGACTTCTACCGCCGCGTCCAGGGCGTCTTCCAGGACCCGTTCTCCTGCTACAACCCCGTCTTCAAGGCCGACCGCGTCTTCGCCATGATCCGCCGCGCCTACCACCCCGGCGTCGGCGACCGGGAGTGGGCGGAGCGCGTCGAGAAGGCGGTACGCGACGTACGCCTCGACCCCGGCCAAGTACTCGGCCGCTACCCGCACCAGCTCAGCGGCGGCCAGCTGCAGCGCCTCCTCATCGCCCGCGCCCTCCTGCTCGACCTGAGCTTCCTGGTCGCCGACGAGATCACCAGCATGCTCGACGCCTCCACCCGCATCGACGTGCTCAACCTGCTCGCCGGGCTGAAGGAACGCGGCCTCGGCGTCCTCTACATCACCCACGACCTCTCCCTCGGCACCTACCTCGCCGAACGGACCGTGGTACTCCGCCGGGGCCGGGTCGTCGAACGCGGCGACACCCAGAAGGTGTTCGGCAACCCCCTGCACCCGTACACCCGGACCCTGCTGGCCGCCGTGCCCCGGCTCAACACCCCCTGGGACCCGCCGGAACCGGTGGAGCGGTGCGCGTACCACGCGGGGGCGGCGGAACCGGACGGCTCCGGCGGGCTGTACCAGGCGGAACCCGATCACTACGTGGCCTGTGCCGCGCTCCCCGACTGCGGAAGGATCACCGCGTGACTCTCCACCGACTGCCCCTCGCCGACGGCTGGACGCTGCACCCGGACGGGCCGGTCCCGGTGACCCTCCCGGCCGGCGGCGTACCCGCCACCGTCCCCGGCTGCGTCCACACCGACCTCCTCGCGGCGGGGCTCATCGACGACCCGTACCTGGACGACAACGAGAACCGGCTCGGCTGGATCGGCCGCACCGACTGGACGTACCGCACCACGTTCCACCGCTCCGCCGCGGAAGCCTCCTCCGCGGACCTCCGCGCGGACCTCTGTTTCGACGGCCTCGACACCGTCGCCACCGTCACCCTGAACGGCACCGAGCTCGGCCGCACCGCCAACCAGCACCGCTCCTACCGCTTCCCGGCCGAGCACCTGCTGCGCGAGGGCGCCAACACCCTGGAGATCCGCTTCACCGCCCCGTACGCCTACGCGGAAGCACTCCGCGAACGCCTCGGCGACCGCCCCGGCGCCTACGCGGAGCCGTATGCCTTCATCCGCAAGATGGCCTGCAACTTCGGCTGGGACTGGGGCCCGACCCTCGTCACCTCCGGCATCTGGCGCCCCGCCGCGCTGGAGACCTGGACCGGCCCCCGGATCGCCGGGGTGAAGCTCCTCGGCGACGTGGACCCGGAGGGCGTGCCGCGCCTGACCGCCACGCTGACGGTGGACCGCCGGGGCGAGCGCGGCGACCGCGCGAAGGCGCTTACCGCGTACGTCGAAGTCGCGGGCGAGCAGCGTTCGTTGACCGTCCCCGCCGACGGGACGACCGCGACCCTCGTGGTGCCCGTACCGGGGGCCGAACGCTGGTGGCCGCACAGCCACGGCGAGCAGCCGCTCTACGCCGTCGAGGTCCGGCTCGGCGACCACGTCTGGCAGGGCAGGACCGGCTTCCGCACGGTCGCCCTGGAGCGCGAGGCGTTCCGCATCGCCGTCAACGACGAACCGGTGTTCGTCCGGGGCGTGAACTGGATCCCCGACGACTGCTTCCCGTCCCGGATCACCCGGCAGCACCTCTCCGACCGGCTCGACGAAGCCGTCGCCGCCGGGGTCAACCTCGTACGCGTCTGGGGCGGCGGCCTCTACGAGAGCGACGACTTCTACCAACTCGCCGACGAAAAGGGCCTGTTGGTCTGGCAGGACTTCCCCTTCGCCTGCGCCGCCTACCCGGAGGAGCAGCCGCTGTGGGACGAGGTCGCGGCCGAGGCCCGGGAGAACGTCGCCCGCCTCGCCCCGCACCCCTCCCTCGTCCTGTGGTGCGGCAACAACGAGAACCTGGAGGGCCACGCCGACTGGGGCTGGGTCAAGGAGCTGGGTGACCGCACCTGGGGGTACGGCTACTACCACGAGCTGCTCCCCGCGATCTGTGCCGAACTCGACCCCACCCGCCCGTACTGGCCCGGCTCGCCCTACTCCGGCTCGCCCGAACTCCCGCCCAACGCACCGGAGTCGGGAACGGTCCACCTCTGGGACGTGTGGAACCGGGTGGACTACCACCACTACGCCGACCACGCGCACCGCTTCGTCGCCGAGTTCGGCTTCCAGGGCCCGCCCGCGTACGCCACCCTCCGGCGCGCGGTCAGCGGCCCGCTCGCGCCCGACGCCCCGTACGTACGCCACCACCAGAAGGCCGAGGACGGCGACGCCAAGCTGCTCCGGGGCCTCGGCGACCACCTCCCGCGGCCCGGCGGCACCGGCGCCGCCTCCTTCGACGACTGGCACTGGCTCACCCAGCTCAACCAGGCCCGCGCCGTCGCCTTCGGCATCCGCCACTTCCGCAGCCACACCCCGTACTGCATGGGTTCCGTCGTCTGGCAGCTCAACGACTGCTGGCCGGTCGTCTCCTGGTCCGCCCTCGACGGCGACGGCCGCCGCAAACCCCTCTGGTACGCCCTGCGTTCGGTGTACGCCGACCGCCTCGCCGTCCTCCGCGACGCCACCCTCCACCTGGTCAACGACTCCGCCGAACCCTGGGACGGCACCCTCCACCTGACCCGGCACGCGCTCGACGGCACCGTGCTCGCCGAGGAGCGGCTGCCCGTCACCACGGGCGCCCGGGACGTCACCCGCGTACCCCTCCCGCCGTCCGTCGCCACCCCGGCCGACCCGGCGCGCGAACTGCTGACGGTACGGCTCGGGGAACTGCGGACCGTGGAGTTCTACGCGGAGGACCCCGCCGTGGACCTCCCCCCGGCCCGCTGGACGGCGACCGTCACCCCCGACGGTCCCGCCGCCTACGAGGTACGGGTGACCGCCCACACCCTCCTGCGCGACCTCGCGCTCTTCCCCGACCGCCTGGACCCGGCGGCCCGGGTGGACGACATGCTCGCGACCCTGCTGCCCGGCGAAACCGCCCTCTTCCGCGTCACCGGAGCCCCCCTCGCCGACCCGGACGCCCTCACCCGGAAGCCGGTGCTGCGGTGCGTGAACGACACCTCCGCGGACGCGGCCGACTGACCGGGGAAGGGGCCGGGCGAGGACAGGGGTGGCGAGGCCCTGGCGAGGGGTGGTGGAGGTCCGGCGGATTCGTCCGTAAGAGTGCGGCGACTTTCCGTCAATCCCGTGCGCCGGGGAGAGGGACCATGATCGGGTCCGGGCCGTGGTCATGACCTCCGAGCATGGGCTGACGCACCATCAAGCGATCAATAAAATAAGACAACATCGCGCTACTGCTCCGCTGGTGGGGGACACCCCCGGATAGGGTCAAGTCCCGACGCGGAGCCGCGCGCCAGCCCGGGTGGTGGAACGCAGACACGGCGAGCTTAAACCTCGCTGCCCCTCGGGGGCGTGCCGGTTCGAGTCCGGCTCCGGGCACCCATTCTCATCGCGGCTCCGCCCCCCCCACGGGGGAGGCGGCGTGACGAGAAGACTGGACCAGCGGTGGCATCCGGATGTCATGGCCACGCGCGGCATGTTCTCCACCGCCGATCCGCCGCCACTGCCGGCTGAACGCGGCATCGATCCGACGGCCGGGCAGGTGTGCCCGCGGGGGGGCGAGCGGCCGGAACGGCTGAGCCGCGCCCCGCCGATGGCGGCTGAGCCGCGCCCCCGCCGATGGTGCTGTTCGGCATCCTCCAGGGCCGGATCGAGGCGTGATCGAGTCGGTGGCAGCCGGCCCTCGGGGAGGCGGGTGGCCCGGCTGCCGACGCACGCGACGCCCGGGCGGGCGGCCATGGATGCCGGCGGCCGTGCGCGTGCGGATCCGGGTGCGTGCGGATCCGGGTGTCCGGGGGTGCCCGGAACTCTCTGGAGAAGATTTCGAACACGTGGTAAGTATGTGCCGCCGGTAGTCCCGTGCGGCCGCGTCTCCGGTCCGGCCCAGGGGGCGCCGCGCTCGCAGCGGGCGCCACCCGGGCGCCGTCGACGAAGGGACCTGGTGTGGAGAGCATCACGAAGAACAGGCAGCCCGCCGAGGTGCTGCGCGCCATGATCGAGCGCGCCTACGGGGCCGATCGGGTCCCGGTCGGAGACGGCTGGGCGAGCGAGCTGGGGCACGGCTGGTTCAACGTCGCCTACCGCATCCGGCTGCGTGACGGTGCCGAGGTCGTACTGAAGATCGCCCCGCCCCCCGCGGTGGAGGTGATGACCTATGAGCGCGGCGCCATGTCCATCGAACTGCACACGCTGGAGCTTCTGCGCACCCGGACCACCGTGCCGGTCCCGGCGGTCGATTTCGCGGATCAGAGCCGGGACCTGTGCGACGCCGACTACTTCTTCATGCCGTACATCGACGCGGACAACCTGGGCATCGTCGGCGAGACGCTTCCGGCCGCCGAACGCGACGCCCTCATGGGGCAGCTCGGCTCCGTCAACCGGGAGATCAACTCCGTCCGCGGCGGACACTTCGGGCCGCTGGCCGGGCCCGGCCATGCCGACTGGCGGCAGGCGTTCACCGCCCTGATCGAGGACGTCCTCGCCGACGGAGAGCGTCGCGGAGTCGACATCGGCTGGGACTACGACAGTGTCCGGGCGGTCGTGGCGGAGCACGCCGACAGCCTCGACGAGGTCACCGAACCCCGCCTGGTCGAGTGGGACCTGTGGGACAGCAACACCATGGTCCGCGACGGCAGGATCGCCTGCATCATCGACCACGAACGAGCCTTCTACGGCGACCCGTTGATCGAGGCCGGTTTCGCCGGAATCGGCATATCCGCCTTCGGCGACCCGGCACCCTTCATGCGCGGCTACGGGCACGGCGAGCTGACCGACACCGAACGGACGCGCCGCCACCTGTACTGCCTGCACCTGATGCTGGTCATGGTCATCGAGACCGTGTACCGCGGCCACGCCGACACCAAGCAGTACGACTGGGCGCGCCCCCACCTCGACGAGGTCATGGCCCTGCTCGGCCGCACCCGACGGTGACTTCCGCACGAACGACCGACGCCACGGACCACACCACCAGACTCGGCACCGACCCGGTCGGAGGGCTGCTGTGGCGCACCTGCACCCAGACCACCGCGGCCGTCGGCGTGTACGGCGTCTACGCCCTGACCAACGCCTGGTTCGTCGGCCGCGGTGTGGGCGACACCGCGATGGCCGCGGTCAACCTGGTCGCCCCGCTGCTGCTGTTGCTGGGCGCGGCGTCCACCACCGTCGGGGCGGGCGGCGCCTCCCTGGTCTCCCGTGCCCTGGGCGCGGGAGACCAGCGGGCCGCCGCCCGCGCGGCGGGCAACTCCTTCGTCCTGTTCTGGGCCTGCGCCACCGCCACCACCGTGCTCGGCCTGGCCTTCCTCGACCCGCTGCTCACCCTGCTCGGCGCCACCGGCGAACTGGGCACGACCGCCCGTCCCTACGCCGTGGTGCTGCTGGGCGGGGCCCTGGTGTCCACCGGCTTCTCCAGCCTGGTGCGAGCCGAAGGCCGCATGGGATTCTCAACCCTGCTGTGGCTCCTGCCCGTCGCCGTACAGATCACCCTCGACCCACTGCTGATCCTCGGATGCGACATGGGAGTACGGGGTGCCGCGCTCGGCACCGTCGGCGGCCAGGCCGTCTCCGCGGCGATGAGCCTGTGGTTCTTCTTCGCGCAGAGGCGGCGCCCCTACCGCATCGGTCCCCGGGACCTGCTGCCCCACGGTCCGACCCTGCGAGAGCTGCTGGGCGTCGGCCTGCCCTCGTTCCTGGCCGGAGCCGGCGTCACGCTCCTGGCCGTCCTCGTCAATGCCACTCTCGCGGCCACCGGCTCGGCCACCGCACTCGCCGCCTACGCCGTCTGCGCCCGCCTGCAGACCTTCGTGCTGATGCCGCACACCGGCATCAGCCAAGGACTGCAGCCCATAGTCGGCTACAACGCGGGCCGCGGCCTGACCGGCCGGGCGCACAAAGCCCGTGACTACGCGCTGTCCGCCTCCCTCCTGTACGGGCTGCTCACCGCCGCGGCCCTCGCGGTGCTCGCCGGGCCCCTGGCCGGTCTCTTCCTGAACGACGCCGACACCGTCACCGCCGCCGGACAGGCGCTGACGGTCATCGCGATCGGGATGACCGTCGCCGGGATCGGCCCGCTCGTCGCGGCCTACGCCCAGTCACTGGGCCGCCCCGCACCCGCGTACCTCCTCTCCCTCGGCACCCTGCTCCTGATCAAGGTCCCGCTGGTCGCCGTCCTGGGCCGGCTGGGCACGACCGGCGTGTGGACCGCGCTGGCCGCGGGCGAAGTGGCCACCGCGGCCGTCGCGCTCCTGCTGCTGCGACGCCTGCACATCACTGCGCCGAAGACTCCCTGAGGAGCTGCTCCACGTAGGAACTCAGCACCCCGGGCATGTCCACCGAACTCGGATTCGTCAGCCACTGCACCTGCAACCCGTCCATCAACGCCACGAACCCGGCCGCGGCCACCTGCGGATCCACCCCGTCCCGCAGCGCCCCCTGCTCCGCCAGCTCCCGCAGCGCCCGGCACACGTACTCCCGCGTCGCCCCGTAGTGCTCCCTGAAGTACTGGTGGGCGGGATGATCTTCGGTGATCGCCTCCGCCGCGAGACGCACGTACAGCTCCACCATGCCCGGATGCCGGGCATTGTGATCGGCCAGATCGAGCAGATGCCGCACCACCGCCCTGGGGGTGAACACCTTCGGCGCGAGCCGCGCGGAGTCCTCCTCGTCCCGGCGCTCCAGTACGGCCGCCAACAGCGCCTCACGGCTGGGGAAGTAGTAGTGGAGACCCACGTGGCTGATCCCTGCCCGCTTCGCGATCTCCCGCAACGAGGCGCCGTGAAACCCCTTGTCCGCGTACACCTCGACAGCCGTCGTCACGATCTGCTCGCGGCGCGCCCGCCCCTTCGCATACCCGTCCGAGGAGGTGGGCACCTTGGCTTCATCCGACATGCCTCCATCCTCGCAGCGGCGAGGACGCGGGTGCGCAGCGCCCGCCGTGCCGCCGTCGCCCGAGCGAGGTCCTCCGGAACTCCGTCCCAGCGCCCCGACCGGCAACCGTCGGACGGTTTCGGCCATCTCGTCCCGACCCTCATCCGGGCGCCCTCCGCCACCCGAATCCCTACGTGACGACACAACGAGAGGGACCTCGCGCGGCGGAGCCCGATGCCGCATACCGTGCGTATCTGAGGCATACCATCCAGTGCCCGACCTGCCGTGCGGGTGAACGCTGCGCGTCCGCGTCGCGTCTGGCCGAGGAATGGCGGAGGTTCCGTTGATCTGTGTGGACTGCGATCAGGCCATTCTCGGACCGGCCGTGCTGGTGTCGGAGGCGGACAGCATGTCCGGGGCGCGGGCCGATGCCTACGCCCACCCGCCCAACTCCCCGGAGTGCGTGCCCCGTACGCCCGGCAAGGCGAAGCTGCGACGCCTCATCGACGGCGGGGTGGGACCGGGGCGCGCGGGGGCGGGGTGACCGGCGTTCCCGGCAGCGCCTTCCACGGCCGTCCCGCCGGCTCCTCCGTGCCGCCCAAATTCCGGTGCGCGAAGGCGCGTTGACCGGGAGGATGGGGCGATGCGGAAGATTCCCACGCTGTTCCTGCGCGACTTCACGACCCGCCCGGCGGGCGTACTCCCCGAGGTGACGCCCGGTTGCGACTGGGTGCTCGCCGGAGAGGGCGTGGCCACCCGCAAGTACGACGGCACATGCGTACGGGTGGACGGGGCGGGGGACTGGTGGGCGCGGCGCGAGGTGCGGGCCGGGCGGGCGGCGCCCCCGGGGTTCGTGCCGCTGTCCACGGACCCGGCCACGGGGAAGACGGTCGGCTGGGAGCCGGTCGCGCTGTCGTCCTTCGCGAAGTTCCACGCGGAGGCCCTGGCCGCCGGCGGTGTACGGGAGTGGCCCCCGGGGACGTACGAGCTGATCGGGCCGAGGATCAACGGGAACCCCGAGCGCAGTGGTGAGCATCGGCTCGTCGAGCACGCCACCGCCGAGCGGCTCGACGTGGCGGTCCTGACGTTCGAGGGAGTCCGCGCACGCGTGCTCGCGCTGGCGTCGGCCGACGGGTGCGAGGGCATCGTCTGGCACCACCCCGACGGCCGGATGGCGAAGATCAAGGCCAGGGACTTCCCGGACGCCGGTGGGCGGACGGCCCGAGGCGGCGGGTGAGCCATCGCGCCGGTCCCGGTCCCGGTCCCGGTCCCGAGGTGACCGCCGAGTCGCGCCGCCGGGTTCGGGGCGGGGGAGGGGTGGTGGGCCGCCCCGCACGGCTCAGGGCCGGGGCCACGGCCGTCCGCCGAGGCGTTCGAGGTCCGAGTTGAACCGGCGGAGGTAGCCGGCGAAGGCGGCGACGTCCTCGCGCGGCCAGTCGACCATGACCCGGCCCAGGGACTCGACCGTCCCCTCGCGTTCCTCGTCGAGGATCCGGCTGCCCTCGGCGGTGATGCGGAACTTGCGGGCCATCCCGCCCGCCGGGTCGGGGATGCGCTGGACGAGTCCGGCGCGCATCGCCGCCGTGGTCTGACGGTTGAGCGTCGAGGTGTCGAGGTCGAACGCCTCGCTCAACTCCCCGATGGACATCGGGCCTTGAATGCGGATGCGGCTGAGCAGGATGTACGCGCTGCGCTCCAGGACGCCGTCCTCACGGCGGCCCTTGCGGTGGTTCAGGAGCCCGTGGCGGCTGAGCAGCATCTGCTCGTACTCGACGTCCTTGACGGCCCTGTCCATGGGTGGGATGCCTCCAGCTTCCTGCCGGGCCGGTGCGTCGGGGTCCCGGGTGGCCCGGCTCCATCCTGGCACAGGATGTGCATCGAGCACACGACATGCATAATGCAATGGGAGTGCACGATGCCCGCCCGTGTTCCGCCCTGCTCCAGCCCGCCCGATTTTCGTCCCGGACCTCCCGTCCCGACCCACATCGAGGAATCGCGTTATGGACGCCCCCCAGCCCACGGCCCGCACAGGTGGCGTGATCACCACGCTGGCCCTCGCCGGCACCGCCGCCGCGATCATGCAGACCCTGGTCACCCCGCTGATCGCCGAGCTCCCGCAGATCCTGCACACCTCCTCCTCGAACACGGCCTGGGTGATCACGGTCACGCTGCTCGTCGCGGGCGTCTGCGTGCCGGTCACCGGCCGCCTCGGCGACCTCCTCGGCAAGCGCCGGATGCTCCTGGCCTGCGCCGTCCCGCTGATCGTCGGCTCCGTGGTCTGCGCGCTGTCCTCCTCCATCGTGCCGATGATCATCGGCCGGGGTCTCCAGGGCATGGGCATGGGCATGGTGCCGCTCGGCATCGCGCTCCTCCGTGACGTGGTCCCCGCCGAGAAGCTCAGCAGCTCGATCGCCCTGGTCAGCGCCTCCATGGGCATCGGTGGCGCGCTCGGCCTGCCGATCTCCGCCGCCGTCGCCGAGTACACCAGCTGGCGGGTCCTGTTCTGGGGCTCCGCGGTGCTCGCGCTGATCGTCGCCGTACTGATCCACACCTTCGTCCCCGACGTCCCCGCCGGGGCCAAGGGCCAGCGCTTCGACGCACCCGGAGCGGTCGGGCTCGCCATCGGCCTGGTCTCCCTGCTGCTCGCCATCTCCAAGGGCGCCGACTGGGGCTGGGCCTCCGGCACCACGCTCGGCCTGTTCGCCGTGGCCGTCGTCGCCCTGGGCGTCTGGGGCTTCTACGAGCTCCGCACCCGCGACCCGCTGGTCGACCTGCGGACCACCGCCCGCCCCCGCGTCCTCATGACCAACATCTCCTCGATCCTGGTCGGCGTCGGCATGTACTCCTTCATGCTGATCGCCCCGCAGCTCCTCCAGTTCCCCGAGGCCACCGGCTACGGCCTGGGCCAGTCGATGCTCGCGTGCGGCCTCTGGATGGCCCCCGGCGGCGTGATGATGATGATCGTCTCCCCGCTCGGCGGGAAGCTGATCAACGCCCGCGGCCCGAAGATCGCCCTCGTCCTCGGCGCGCTCGTCATCTCCGCCGGCTACGGCCTCTCCCTCGTCCTCATGGGCTCCGCCTGGGGCCTGATGATCGTCGGAATCGTCATCAACAGCGGCGTCGGCCTCGCCTACGGCGCGATGCCCGCCCTGATCATGAGCTCGGTCCCGATCTCCGAGACCGCCGCCGCCAACGGGTTCAACACCCTGATGCGCTCGCTCGGTACGACCATCGGCTCGGCCGTCATCGGTGTGGTCCTCGCCCAGATGACCATCAACCTCGGCGGCCACACCCTCGCCTCCGAGGACGGCTTCCGCGTCGGCCTGACGGTCGGCTGCGGCGTCGCCCTGGTCGCCGCCGCCGTCGCCGCGTTCATCCCGGGCCTCGTCCGCCCGGCCGCCGACAAGGACGAGGCCGGCGAGGCCCCGGCCGCGAAGGCCGCCGTCGAAGCCGCCTGACGCGTCGTCCGAAGCGCTACGAGGAGGAGGGCCCCGCACACCTCGGTGTGCGGGGCCCTCCTCCTCGTGCGGGAGCCGGCGGTGTCACCGCCTGCGGTCGGGGCTCCATACGTAGGCTCCCGGGGACGTCTCGACGACCTCCCGGGGCCAGGCCCGCCGGACCTGCTCCAGACGCTCCCGGTGCTCAGCGATCCAGCCCCTGTCCGGCCGGGTCCCCCAGAGCGCCGTCAGGCGGTCCGGGTCGTCGACCTCGATCGACAGCCAACCGCAGTCCTCGTGCAGGTGGATGTCGAGACTCAGGGCGTCCTCATCGCCGAGGCGCGCCGTACCGCCCGGCGCCAGACCGGCGAGCTCCCGCTCCCAGGAGTCCAGGTCCTCCGGCATGAGGTGGAAGTCGAGCCGGGCGTCGACGAAGCCCGTGGAGGCGAGCACCTCGGCGCACAGAATGTCGTGGCCGGTCAGCACCCCCGGCTGGGACCGCCCCGTGACGCGTACGACGCAGCGGTTCCCGTCCGGATCGGCGAGGTGGACCAGGTCCACCGGAGCGGGTTCGGTCATGGGCGTGCTCGTCTCTCCCTCGGGGCGCTTCCTCTCTCGTGACGCGCTTCAGACCCCCTGCTTCGCCACGTACTCCCGCGCCGCCGCCAGCAGCTCCGTGTGCAGCGCCTCGCCCGCCGGGAGCACGCTCGGCAGCAGCGTGCGGTCGGTGAACGAGCGGAACGCGAGGGACGCGGTCACCGCGTGGTCCGGGCGGTGGACGATCTCGATCGGGTCCCCGGCGCTGATGGAGCCGGGGGTGATGACCCGCAGGTACGCACCGGTCACCGCCTCCTGGCTGAAGCGCTTCACCCAGCGCTCCTCCTGTACGTGGCCCGCGAACGTACGGCACGGGATGCGGCCGTCGGTCACCTCCAGGACCAGCTCCTCACCGATCCGCCACCGCTCGCCGACCAGCGCCTCGCTGACCTCCAGGCCCAGGGTCGTGAGGTTCTCGCCGAAGATCCCGTTCGCCAGCGGCCTGCCCAGCTTCCGCTCCCAGGCGTCGAGCTCCTCGCGGGCGTACGCGTACACCGCCTGGTCGCTCCCGCCGTGGTGGCGCAGGTCGCAGACGGTGTCCCCGGCCAGACCGCTGCCGCCGACGCCCTTCGGCCCCGGGTCGGTCACCCGCACCGGGCCCTCCACCGGGCGCTTGTCGATGCCGGTGAGGCCGTCGCGGGCGCTGGTGTGCTCGGAGTGACGGGCGATCCCGACGTTCACGGTCAGCAGATGCATGGAGCAAGGTTAGAACGCCGGACATCAAAGCCGCACGGCAATTTTTCGCGATCATCAGAAGTGACGCTTATGGTGGAGAAGTGATCGAAGCCCGTCATCTCCGCGTCCTGCGCGCCGTCGCCACCACCGGCTCGTTCTCCGCCGCCGCCCGCGAGCTGGGCTTCACCCAGCCGGCCATCAGCCAGCAGATGAAGGCACTGGAATCGTCGGTCGGGACACCGCTCCTGATCCGTACGGGCCGGGAGATGCGGCTCACCCAGGCCGGCGAGGCCCTGGTCCGGCACGCCTCCGGCATCCTCGCCGGGCTCACCGCCGCCGAGGAGGAGGTCGCCGCCATCGCGGGGCTGCGGGCGGGCCGGGTCCGGCTCGTCTCCTTCCCCAGCGGCAGCTCCACCCTGGTCCCCGGCGCCCTCGCCGCGCTGCGCGCCGAGCACCCCGGCACCCAGGTCTCGCTGGTGGAGGCCGAACCGCCCCGGTCCGTGGAGATGCTCCGCGACGGGGACTGCGACATCGCGCTGGCCTTCCGGTACGGGAACTCCGGCGGCGGTGACGGCGCGGAGAGCGGCGACGGCGACTGGAACGACCTGGTGGTACGGCCGCTGCTCGCGGACCGACTGATCGGGCTGCTGCCCGAGGACCACCGGCTGGCCGGGACGGACGCCATCGACATCGGCGAACTCGCCGGGGACCCGTGGATCGCCGGCTGCCCGCGCTGCCGCCGGCAGCTCGTGGAGGTCTGCGAGGAGTCCGGCTTCACCCCCCGTATCGACTTCGCCACCGACGACTACCCCGCCGTGATCGGACTGGTCGGCGCCGGGCTCGGAGTGGCGGTACTGCCCGCGCTGGCGATCGAGTCGGTACGGCCCAAGGGGGCCTTGACCGTGACGGTGGAGCCCGCCGTGGTGCGCGAGATCGTGGCGCTGACCCTGCCCGACCTGGCGCGGGTCCCCGCCGTTGCGGCCACCCTGGACCAGCTGTCGCTGGCGGCGGCGCGCTGATCACCCGGTTCCCCCGGTTCCGCCGGTTCCGCCGGTCCTGCCGGTCCTGCCGGTCCTGCCGACCCGGTCGGCCGGGCCGGTCCCGCTGATCGCGCGGTGACTGCGGAAGCGGTTGCGGAAACGAGTGCAGAAACGTTCCTGCGGTACGGGACGGCGCGCGCCCCTCAGTCGTGCTGCGCGCTGTCGCCCGTACCGGAGTGGGCCGCCGTGATCAGGCGGTTGCGGGCGCGGCCCATCAGTTCCTCGCGTTCGTCCTCGGTCAGGCCGCCCCACACCCCGTAGGGCTCGCGGACCGCCAGCGCGTGGGCGGCGCACTCGGCGCGTACCGGGCAGCGCATGCACACCTCTTTCGCCGAGGTCTCGCGGGCGCTGCGGGCGGCTCCGCGTTCGCCCTCGGGATGGAAGAACAGTGAACTGTCGACCCCTCGGCAGGCCGCGAGCAGCTGCCAGTCCCACAGGTCCGCGTTGGGTCCGGGAAGGCGGGAGAAATCTGCCATTGCTTGTCCCCTCGAAACCATGCTCTGCCGGAGACGTCGTCCCGGCAGTCGCAGTCCGTCGTCGTCCGTCGGTGGGCCGATCCTCAGTTCCCCGGTCCCTCGGTGCCTCGGGTTCTCGGGGGCTGAGGCGTGACCGTACATCTATGGTCGTAGTAGATGTAAATATGACTGATTGCGAATCTAGTCACAGACACCAGCAAAAGGGAAGAAAACCCGCCAAATAGGGCACGTCAACCGGTGAAGTTTCGGTTGAAGGGTGAAGCGCCCGCGTCGATCCGCTCCGTGTGTGCGACCTCACGTAGAGTGCCGAACCCTACGGTCCGACCCGTAACTCTTTCGAGTGACCATCGTTGAGAGTGCGGAGGCGGTTGGCGACTAACCGGCTCGGGCACATGTCCGAGGGGGTCAACCGCACAGGTGACGACTTGTATCAGCCTGGAGGCTCAAGGTGACGCGCATCAGCTGCGGAGGACGGTCATGACATCCGTCCTCGTCTGCGACGACTCCCCGCTCGCCCGAGAGGCGCTCCGTCGCGCGGTTGCGACCGTGCCCGGCGTCGAGCGTGTGACGACGGCGGCCAACGGCGAGGAAGTACTCCGCCGCTGGGGAGCCGACCGTTCGGATTTGATTCTGATGGACGTCCGCATGCCCGGCCTGGGAGGTGTGGAGACCGTCCGACGGCTGCTCTCAGCCGACCCCGGCGCCCGGATCATCATGCTGACGGTCGCCGAGGACCTGGACGGTGTCGCGCTCGCGGTCGCCGCCGGTGCCCGCGGCTATCTGCACAAGGACGCCTCGCGCGCCGAGCTGCGGGCCACCGTGACCCAGGCGCTGGCCGACCCGACGTGGCGGCTCGCCCCGCGCCGGCTGCGGTCCGCGGAGATGGGCGCGGCCCCCACGCTCACCGCACGTGAGATCCAGGTGCTCGAAGGCATGAGCCACGGCCGGTCCAACGCGGAGATCGGGCGCGAGCTCTTCCTCTCCGAGGACACGGTCAAGACCCACGCCCGCAGGCTCTTCAAGAAGCTCGGCGCCTCGGACCGTGCCCACGCCGTGGCGCTCGGATTCCGCTGGGGCCTGGTGCGCTGAGCCGTGCCGTCCCCGACGTGCCGGAATCGTCCCCGTCCGCGGACCCGCGGACGGGGCGACGGAGATCACCGGCGGGGCGGCCCGCCCACGGCGAGCCGGGTCGCGGCGGCGGTGGGTGACGCTTCCCGGCCGATGACGCATCCTTGAGCTGTGGAGTTCCTCAGGAACGACGATTCGGACCAGCGGATCCAGCGGAAGGGGAGGGCGCAGGACATGACATCCGGCGCACCCGCTCGTAACGCTTCGGTGCACAACTCGGAACGCGATGGCGCGGACCGGTCGGCACCGAGGCACCATGGTCCGATGCGTGACGACGAGACGACGGTGATCGCTGCCCTGGTGCATCGGGCCGCGGACGGCGACGCGCAGGCGACCCACGACCTGCTGGCCCACGTACACCCCCTCGCCCTGCGGTACTGCCGGTCCCGGCTGAACCGGCTGCCCGGCGACGCTCGTCACTTCGTCGAGGACCTGGCGCAGGAAGTCTGCGTCGCCGTACTGATGGCGCTGCCCCGCTACCGCGACACCGGCCGCCCCTTCGAGGCGTTCGTCTTCGCCATCGCCGGACACAAGGTCGCCGACCTCCAGCGCGCCGCGATGCGCCACCCCGGATCCACGGCCGTCCCGTCCGACGAGATGCCCGAGCGCCCCGACGACTCCCTCGGCCCGGAGGAACGCGCCCTGCTCAGCAGTGACGCGGCCTGGGCCAAGAAGCTCCTCGCCAACCTCCCGGAGAACCAGCGCGAGCTGCTCGTCCTGCGGGTCGCGGTCGGCCTGACCGCCGAGGAGACCGGACAGATGCTCGGTATGTCCCCGGGTGCCGTACGCGTCGCCCAGCACCGGGCGCTCAGCCGGCTGCGGGCCCTGGCCGAGCAGTGACTTCGGACGCACCCGCGTCGGCGTCTCCCGCCCGGACCCCCCGGTTTCCCGGGCGTCCCGGGCTTCTGTAGGAATCTACGGAGGCGCTCGACGATCTTGGTCGTGGAATGAGACACCCCCGAAGGCCGTTAGCATGGACATCCGCACCGATCAAGACCATTTGGGGAAGGTGTCATGACTGCAAACGTCGACGGAGTGCCTGAGAAGTTCGCGACGCTCGGGCTGACATACGACGACGTGCTGTTGCTGCCGGGCGCGTCGGAGGTCCTGCCCAACGCGGTCGACACCTCGACCCTCATCTCCCGCAACGTACGCGTGAACATCCCCCTGCTCTCGGCCGCCATGGACAAGGTGACCGAGTCGCGGATGGCGATCGCGATGGCCCGTCAGGGCGGCGTCGGTGTGCTGCACCGCAACCTCTCGATCGAGGACCAGGTGAACCAGGTCGACCTGGTCAAGCGGTCCGAGTCCGGGATGGTCACCGACCCGATCACCGTGCACCCCGACGCCACCCTCGGCGAGGCGGACGCGCTCTGCGCGAAGTTCCGCATCAGCGGCGTGCCGGTCACCGACCCCGCGGGCAAGCTCCTGGGCATCGTGACCAACCGTGACATGGCCTTCGAGTCCGACCGTTCGCGCCAGGTGCGCGAGGTCATGACGCCGATGCCGCTCGTCACCGGAAAGGTCGGCATCTCCGGCGTGGAGGCGATGGAGCTGCTCCGCCGCCACAAGATCGAGAAGCTGCCGCTGGTCGACGAGGCGGGCACCCTCAAGGGGCTCATCACGGTCAAGGACTTCAAGAAGGCCGAGCAGTACCCCAACGCCGCCAAGGACGCCGAAGGCCGTCTGCTGGTCGGCGCGGCCGTCGGCGCCAGCCCCGAGGCGCTGGACCGCGCCCAGGCGCTCGCCTCCGCCGGGGTCGACTTCCTCATCGTCGACACCTCGCACGGCCACAACAGCAACGCCCTCAACTGGATGGCGAAGATCAAGTCGAGCGTCGGCATAGACGTCATCGGCGGCAACGTCGCCACCCGCGACGGCGCCCAGGCGCTGATCGACGCCGGCGTCGACGGCGTGAAGGTCGGCGTCGGACCCGGCTCGATCTGCACCACCCGTGTGGTCGCCGGCATCGGCGTCCCGCAGGTCACCGCGATCTACGAAGCCGCTCTCGCCGCCCGCGCGGCGGGTGTGCCGGTCATCGGCGACGGTGGCCTGCAGTACTCCGGCGACATCGGCAAGGCGCTCGCCGCGGGCGCGGACAGCGTGATGCTGGGCAGCCTCCTCGCGGGCTGCGAGGAGTCGCCGGGTGAGCTGATGTTCATCAACGGCAAGCAGTTCAAGTCGTACCGGGGCATGGGTTCGCTGGGCGCCATGCAGTCCCGCGGCCAGGGCCGTTCGTACTCCAAGGACCGGTACTTCCAGGCCGAGGTGTCCTCGGACGACAAGCTCGTGCCCGAGGGCATCGAGGGCCAGGTGCCCTACCGCGGCCCGCTGGCGAACGTCCTCCACCAGCTCGTCGGCGGCCTGCGTCAGACCATGGGTTACGTGGGCGCCGAGACCATCGACCAGATGGAGAGCAAGGGCCGCTTCGTACGCATCACGTCGGCGGGTCTCAAGGAGAGCCACCCGCACGACATCCAGATGACGGTCGAGGCACCGAACTACAGCAGGAAGTAGCACCGGGCACGGTGCGGGAGGGGCGGACCGGGGTTCCCCGGGCCGCCCCTCCCGCGTGTGTCGGGGATACTGGTCAGCGCAGACGTAGAGGGAAAGGCCACACATCGTGACTGAGATCGAGATCGGGCGCGGCAAGCGCGGCCGCCGGGCATACGCATTCGACGACATCGCTGTCGTACCGAGCCGCAGGACCCGGGACCCGAAGGAGGTCTCGATCGCCTGGCAGATCGACGCCTACCGCTTCGAGCTGCCGTTCCTGGCCGCTCCCATGGACTCCGTGGTCTCCCCGCAGCACGCCATCCGCATCGGCGAGCTCGGCGGACTCGGCGTGCTCAACCTGGAGGGTCTGTGGACCCGCCACGAGGACCCGCAGCCGCTGCTCGACGAGATCGCCGAGATGCCGGTCGAGACCGCGACCCGGCGCCTCCAGGAGATCTACTCCGCGCCGATCCAGGAGGAGCTGATCGGGCAGCGCATCAAGGAGGTGCGCGACTCCGGTGTCGTCACCGCCGCCGCGCTCTCCCCGCAGCGCACCGCCCAGTTCTCCAAGGCCGTCGTCGACGCCGGGGTGGACATCTTCGTCATCCGCGGTACGACCGTCTCGGCCGAGCACGTCTCCGGTGCCGCCGAGCCGCTCAACCTCAAGCAGTTCATCTACGAGCTGGACGTCCCGGTGATCGTCGGCGGCTGCGCCACGTACACCGCGGCCCTGCACCTGATGCGCACCGGCGCGGCGGGTGTCCTGGTCGGCTTCGGCGGCGGCGCCGCGCACACCACCCGCAACGTCTTCGGCATCCAGGTGCCGATGGCGACCGCCGTGGCGGACGTGGCGGGTGCCCGCCGCGACTACATGGACGAGTCCGGCGGCCGGTACGTGCACGTCATCGCGGACGGCGGCGTCGGCTGGTCCGGCGACCTGCCGAAGGCCATCGCCTGCGGCGCGGACGCCGTGATGATGGGCTCCCCGCTGGCCCGCGCCACCGACGCCCCGGGCCGTGGCCGCCACTGGGGCATGGAGGCCGTCCACGAGGACGTGCCGCGCGGCAAGCTGGTGGACCTCGGCTCGGTCGGTACGACCGAGGAGGTGCTGACCGGCCCGTCGCACACCCCGGACGGCTCGATGAACATCTTCGGCGCCCTGCGCCGCGCGATGGCCACGACCGGCTACAGCGACCTCAAGGAGTTCCAGCGCGTCGAGGTGACGGTGGCGGACTCGCAGCACCGCCGCTGACCGCGTTCCGCGCGGTTCCGCGCGGTTCCGCGCATACGGAGAGGGCCCCGACCACATGGGTGGTCGGGGCCCTCTCCGCATGCCGGGCGGTCGGCCGGTCAGTCGGAGATCTTCTTGGCGGCGGAGAACGACGCGAACGCGGCGATCGCGAAGAAGACGACGCTGAGGAAGTCGGCGTCCGCCTTCCACGCCTCCTGGAGCACGCCGAAGTGCTCGAAGAACATCTGCGAGACGGAGACCGGGAGGTGCTTGGAGGCGATGATCGCCTCGCCGAGCAGCTGGCCGAAGTAGACCGAGGCGAGGGAGAACAGGGCGGCGGCGAACGGCAGCACGGGGTTGCGGCCGCCGGCCTTGCCGGCCGCCCAGCCGGTGACGAGGCCGACGACGACCGCCGCGTAACCGAACTCGCGCTCGGTGGCCCCGATGATGGCGCCGTAGATCGCCCCGATCACGGCGGCGGTGCCGAGCGACGCGAGCAGGCCGAGGGCCAGGTTGTTGCGGACCGGACCGGCGATCGGCGCGAACGGCACCCCGGGGTACTGGCCGGGCTGCCCCGGCTGCGCGGGCCAGGGGGTGCCGGGCTGACCGGGCTGCGCGCCCGCGAAGGGGTTGCCGGTGGGCGCGCCCGGCGCGGGGACGACCGGCGCTCCCACCGGCGGACCGGCCTGTGCCACGGGTGCCCCGACGGGCGGTGCCACGGGGGCCCCGGTGGGCGGGGGCACGGGCGCTCCGGCCGGGGGCGCGACGGGCGGGGCCGCCGGAGCCGGTGCCTTGGGCGCCTCGGCCGCGTACGGGTTGTCCGCGACGGGCCGGCCGTCCTCGGGCTGCTGGGGCCGGCTGGGCGGCGGCACGGACTGGCTCATGGTGGAAATCCCCCTGGGACGGATGCGCGCACGACGGTGCGACGGATACGCACGGTTGTGCGAAGGTGACGCCAGAGGCTAGCAGCCGCCTGTGACAGCGCCCACCGGGATTCCGGGACCGCCCCGCGCCCGGGCACGGTCCCGCCCGTCACAGCCGGTGCGCGGCCCCCGCCGGAGTGGCCCCCCGGGTGTCGAGCAGCAGCTGCGCCTTCACCGCGAGGCCCTGGAGGTCGTACGTGCGGTGGTGCTGGAGGAGCAGCGTCAGGTCGGCGGCGGCCGCCGCCTCGTACAGCGAGTCGGCGCGGGGCACCGGGACGTCGCGGACACGCCAGTCCAGGACGTGCGGGTCGTGGTAGCCGATCTGGGCGCCCAGGTCCATCAGCCGGCTCGCGATGTCCCGGGCCGGGGCCGCCTCCTGGTCGGCGCTGTCCGGCTTGTAGGTGACGCCGAGGAGGAGGATGCGGGCGCCGCGCACCGACTTTCCGTGCTCGTTCAGCAGGGTGGCGCTGCGCCGGATCACATAGCTCGGCATGCGGTCGTTGATCTCCTGCGCCATGGAGACCAGGCGCAGCGGCGGGCCGGGAGCGTGGCCGGCGTACGGGGCGCTGCCCGGGTCCAGGGCGACGCCGTGGCCGCCGACCCCGGGGCCGGGGCGGAACGGCTGGAAGCCGAAGGGCTTGGTCTCCGCGCACCGGATGACGTCCCAGAGGTCCACGCCGAGCTCGTGGCAGAGCACCGCCATCTCGTTGACGAGGGCGATGTTCACGTGCCGGAAGTTGGTCTCCAGCACCTTCGTCATCTCGGCCTCGCGCGGGCCCCTGGCGCGTACCACCTTGTCCGTGAGCCGGCCGTAGAACGCGGCGGCGGACTCGGTGCAGGCGGGGGTGAGGCCGCCGATGACCTTCGGGGTGTTGGCGTAGGTGTGGGTGCGGTTGCCCGGGTCCAGGCGGCCGGGGGAGCAGGCGAGGTGGAAGTCGCGGCCCGCGCGCAGCCCGGACCCCTCTTCGAGCAGCCCGCGCAGGAAGTTCTCGGTGGTGCCCGGGGGTACGGGCGATTCCAGCAGCACCGTGGTGTGCGGGCGGAGCCGGGCGGCCAGGGCCCGGGCGGCGTCGCCGAGGGCGGTGAGGTCGACGGTGCGGTCGGGCCCGAGGGGGGTGGGGGAGCAGATCACCGCGGTGCGCACCCGGCCGAGTTCGGTGGCGTTGGTGGTGGGGCGGAAGCCGCGGGAGAGCATCCTGCGGACCTCGGACGCGGTGAGCGAGCCCTCGACCGGGGTGCGCCCCGCGCCGAGATCCGCGTACGGGCGCGGATCGGTGTCGTAGCCGATGGTGTCGATACCGGCGGCGACCGCTGCCTGCGCGAGGGGCAGGCCGAGGTGACCGAGGCCGATGACCGCGAGGTCTGCGGGCATGCGAGGGCCGTCCTTCCCATAGGACCATGAGGACCGAAAGCGCAACTGCTGTGGACCGCGCGATGTCAGACTAGGCGTAAATATGACCTGTATGTCGCATTTATGTCGCACAGAATGATGGCTGTCATCCGTGGCGACCGGGAGCGTTGTCCACAGGCGGTGGCTGAAGTCGCCGTGCGCGGACAGAATCGGGAACGTGGGCACGGCCGCTCCGGCCGGACGGAACCCGGACACGTCGTCCGGGCGCCCGCCCACCCCGATCCACCGGGAGGCAGAGTTGAGGACATCGACACTGGGACCCGCCGAGCGCTCCGAGGCGCTCGCCGCGATGGCCGAACGCGAACTGGACGTACTGGTCGTCGGCGCGGGCGTGGTCGGCGCGGGGACGGCGCTGGACGCCGCCACCAGAGGGCTCTCCACCGGACTCGTGGAGGCGCGCGACTGGGCCTCCGGCACCTCCAGCCGGTCCAGCAAGCTCATCCACGGCGGCCTGCGCTATCTGGAGATGCTCGACTTCGCCCTGGTCCGCGAGGCGCTCAAGGAACGCGGCCTGCTGCTGGAACGCCTCGCCCCCCACCTGGTGAAGCCGGTGCCGTTCCTCTACCCCTTGCAGCACAAGGGCTGGGAGCGGCTGTACGCGGGCTCCGGCGTCGCCCTCTACGACGCGATGTCCCTCTCCTCCGGACACGGCCGGGGACTCCCCGTCCACCGCCACCTCTCCCGCCGCCGCGCCCTGCGCGTGGCCCCCGCGCTCCGCAAGGACGCCCTGGTCGGAGCCCTCCAGTACTACGACGCCCAGATGGACGACGCCCGCTACACCGCCACCCTGGTGCGTACCGCCGTGAGCTACGGCGCGCACGCGGCGAACCGCGCGCGGGTCTCCGGATTCCTCCGGGAGGGCGAACGCGTCGTCGGCGCCCTGGTCGAGGACGTCGAGACCGGCGGCCGGTACGAGGTCAGGGCCAAGCAGGTCGTCAACGCGACCGGCGTGTGGACCGACGACACCCAGGCGCTGATCGCCGAACGCGGACAGTTCCACGTCCGCGCCTCCAAGGGCATCCACCTCGTCGTGCCCAAGGACCGCATCCACTCCTCGACCGGGCTGATCCTGCGGACCGAGAAATCCGTCCTCTTCGTCATCCCGTGGGGCCGCCACTGGATCGTCGGCACCACCGACACCGACTGGAGCCTCGACAAGGCCCACCCGGCCGCCTCCAGCGCTGACATCGACTACCTCCTCGAACACGTCAACACCGTGCTCGCCACCCCACTGACCAGGGACGACGTCGAAGGCGTCTACGCCGGGCTGCGCCCGCTGCTGGCCGGCGAGTCGGACGCGACCAGCAAGCTCTCCCGCGAGCACACCGTCGCGCACCCGGTGCCCGGCCTCGTGGTGGTCGCGGGCGGCAAGTACACGACGTACCGCGTGATGGCGAAGGACGCCGTGGACGAGGCCGCGCACGGCCTCGACCAGCGGGTCGCCGAGTGCGTCACGGAGGACGTACCGCTGCTCGGCGCCGAGGGGTACCGCGCCCTGTGGAACGCCCGCGCCCGGATCGCCGCCGCCACCGGCCTGCACGTCGTCCGGGTGGAGCACCTACTCAACCGGTACGGCTCCCTCGCCGAGGAGCTCCTCGCGCTGATCGCGGAGAACCCCGCGCTGGGCGAGCCGCTGCCCGCCGCCGACGACTACCTCGCCGCCGAGATCGTCTACGCCGCCTCGCACGAGGGCGCCCGCCACCTCGACGACGTCCTCACCCGGCGGACCCGGATCTCCATCGAGACCTTCGACCGGGGCACCCTCAGCGCCCGCGTCTGCGCGGAGCTGATGGCCCCGGTGCTGGACTGGGACGCGGACCGGGTCGACCGCGAGGTGGAGCACTACGAGAAGCGGGTCCAGGCCGAACGGGAGTCGCAGCGCCAGCCCGACGACCTCACGGCCGACGCGGCCCGGCTCGGCGCACCGGACATCGTGCCGATCTGACGGCCAGGGCCGGCGGTCCGGTTCGGTCCGGGCCGGTCGTGCCGATCCGGCTGTCCGGACCGTGCGGACCGGCCGTCCGGTCCGGCCGTACCGAACTGACGGGGTGTCGCGAGGCCCCGGCGGCCGGGGCATGGGAGGGCGAGGAGGGGGCACCCGACCGTAGGCGGCGGGGGTGCCCGGCGCCGGGGCGGGGGAGCCGCGCCCCACGCCCGGTAAGCCCTTTCCCCGGCCCCGTCGAGGCCGACCGCGGACCCGGAACCAGAACCGGTCCCGGGGTGAGGGACAATGGACGCTCTGCCAGGGCGGGTTGATCGCAGAGGGGACGCATGTCGGAGGCGGAGCAGGCAAACGGGCCCCAACGGGACACCGAGGGACGTCTTCTCGCGGGACGGTACCGGCTGGGGAAGGTGCTCGGCCGGGGCGGTATGGGTACCGTCTGGCGCGCCGAGGACGAGACCCTGGGCCGTACGGTCGCGGTGAAGGAACTCCGGTTCCCCTCGGCCATCGACGACGACGAGAAGCGCCGGCTGATCACGCGCACCCTGCGTGAGGCCAAGGCGATCGCGCGCATCCGCAACACCAGCGCCGTCACCGTGTTCGACGTCGTCGACGAGGACGACCGGCCGTGGATCGTCATGGAGCTCGTCGAGGGCAAGTCCCTCGCCGAAGTGATCCGCGAGGACGGCACACTGACGCCCCGACGGGCGGCCGAGGTCGGCCTCGCCATCCTCGACGTGCTGCGCTCCGCGCACCGCGAGGGCATCCTGCACCGGGACGTGAAGCCGTCCAACGTGCTGATATCCCAGGAAGGCCGGGTCGTCCTCACTGACTTCGGCATCGCCCAGGTCGAGGGCGACCCGTCGGTGACCTCCACCGGCATGCTGGTCGGCGCCCCCTCGTACATCTCGCCGGAGCGCGCCCGCGGCCACAAGCCCGGACCGCCCGCCGACCTCTGGTCGCTCGGCGGCCTGCTCTACGCGAGCGTGGAAGGCAGCCCGCCCTACGACAAGGGCTCGGCCATCGCGACGCTGACGGCCGTGATGACCGAACCGCTCGACCCGCCGAAGAACGCGGGCCCGCTGACCGACGTCATCTACGGCCTCCTCACCCGCGACCCCGAGCAGCGGCTCGACGACGCCGGTGCGCGCGCCCTGCTCACCGCGATCGTCAACGCCCCGGAGAAGCCGCCCGCCGACGCCACCCAGGTGATGGCCGTACCCACCGGGGTGGGCCCGGCCCCCTCGGACGGCAGGACCGGACCCGGTCCCGACGCGCGGACCCCCGTCTCCTCGCCGACCGGCGAGGGAACCAGGGACCGGCTGCGCGGCGCCCTGCGCTCCGTACGGAACTCGAAGGCCGCCGGTGTGGCCGGAGCGGCTGGTGCGGCCGGGGCGGCCGGTGCTCCGAGCGCCTCCGCCGCGACCCCGGCGGGCGCGTCCACCGGTGGTGCTGCCGCCGGCGGTTCCGCCGGTGGTTCCGCCGCCACCCGCCCCGCCGCTGCCGCCGGTACGGCCGGAAAGGCCGGAAAGGCCGGCGCCCCGGGCGCCGTCACGGCCTCGGCCTCCGGCGGAGTGCCGCCGCGCACCCCCGGCGCGTCCACCCGCGCCTCGCTCACCGACGTGGTGCCGCGCCGGACCCTCGCGATCATCGCGGGAGTCGTGGTGCTCGCCGTCGTCGGTACCGTGCTCGCGCTCAGCCTCGGCGGCGGGGACGACCAGGACGGCAAGGGCACGGCCACCCAGGGCACCGCGGCGGGGTCCACCGGCGGGGCCGACGCCTCCGGCAAGGGCGACGACCGTACGGACGGGCAGGGCGGGTCCGGCGACTCCGCGGCTCCGTCCACGGCCGGCACCGCCTCGGCCTCCGCCTCCTCGTCCGGCAAGGACGGCGGGGACGGCAAGGACGGCGACGGTGGCAAGGACGGCAAGGACGACAAGGGCGGCAAGGACGACGACGCGCTGCCGGCCGGGTACAAGACGGTCAGCGACAGCCGTTTCCACTTCACCATGGCGATGCCCGCCGCCTACCGGCTCACCGCCATCGCGGGGTCCAACTCGGGCGGCATCTACAACGCGTCGAAGGGCAGCTTCCCGCGCGTCCAGGTCGACTACAACAGCTCGCCCGGCAAGGACGCCGCCGCGGCCTGGTCGGCGGCGGTCGCGGGGGTGAGCGCCGCGAGCAACAACTACAAGCACATCGGCATCAAGAGGGTCGAGTACAACGGCTACCCGACCGTCGCGGACTGGGAGTTCGAGCGCACCCAGAACGGCGAGCGGGTGCACGTCCTCAACCGCGGCTTCCGCGCCGACTCGACGCACGGCTACTCGATCATGGTGAGCTGCCCGGCCGCGAAGTGGAGCGAGGACGAGTGCCGCACCCTGCGGGAGACGGCGTTCGCCACCTTCGCGCCGAAGGACTGACGCAGGGACCGACGAAGGACCGACGCCGGACCGACGAAGTACCGAGGCTGTCCGGTGACCGCCCTCCGGGGCGGTCACCCCACTGCTCCCGGCGGTCCGGTCCACCCGGGTTGGGGCGACCCGGACACGCCGCCGCGTCCCGCCACGTATCGTAAGAGTCCGAGAACCGTTCGCAGCTGTGATGGCGTGTCATATGTACGGCAAAGTCCGTGATGTGACGGCTCGTCCGGATCTCGTGACCGGGGATCGTGCGCTCTGGGGAGGCGTCGTGGACGACTATGCGGGTCGGGTGCTCGCCGACCGCTACCGCCTTCCGCTGCCGCCGTCCGACGCCTACGAACTGGTCGAGACGCGCGCCTTCGACACCTACAGCGGCCAGGAGGTCCTGGTCCGGCAGGTGCCGCTCCCCGAGGTCGTCGACGCCGAGGTGCTCGACGGCGACGGCCGGCCGTCGCCCGTGCGCCGGACCACCGGCCGGGCGGTCCGCCGCTCCTCGGACCCGGCGGTGCGCCGGGCGATAGAGGCCGCGCAGGCCGCCGCCCAGGTCCCGGACCATCCGCGTCTCGACCAGGTCTTCGACGTGTTCGCCGAGGCGGGCTCGCTCTGGATCGTCAGCGAACTGGTCCCCGCCCGCCCGCTCGCCGCACTGCTGGCCGAGCGCCCCCTCAACCCCTACCGTGCCGCCGAGATCGGCTCCGACGTGCTCACCGCCCTGCGGGTGCTGCACGCGCACGGCTGGACCCACCGCAACATCACCGTGCGGACGGTACTGGTCTGCGACGACGGCCGGGTCATGCTGACCGGCCTCGCGGCGGGCGCCGCCGAGGAGGCGCTCTGCGGGTACGTCACCGTGCCCCGCCCCGACCTGGACGAACCCGACGCCCCGCCCCGGCTCCACGACGAGCCGGAGAGCGACCCCGCGCAGGAGCACGCGTACGAGCACGGGGACGGCCCCGACGGCGGCCACGGCGACGGTGGCGGCTACGACGAGCGGCACACCGGGTACGCCCCCGAGCTGCCCGCCGCGCTCCCCCCGGCGCTGCCCCCCGTCCCCGCCCCGCCGCACACCCCGTGGGGCGAGCCCCGCGACCCGTACGCGGACCGGGAGCCGTACCCGGGCCACTCCGACCGGGACGCCGCCGCGGTGCCGCTCCCGGCCGTTCCCGCCGCACCCCCGGTCCCGGCCGTTCCCGCCGTCCCGCAGCACCGGCCGCCGGTCCCGGACGTTCCCGCCGTCCCGCAGCACCGGCCGCCGGTCCCGGAGGCGCCCCCGGGCGCGGCCCTGCCGCCCGCCGATCCCGGCGCGGCGACCGCCGCCCAGCTGCGGGCCGCCCGTGCCGGAGCGATAGCCGCCTACCGTGCGGGTGCCCTCGCGGCCTCGGCCCGCGTCACCGAAGAGCAGCAGCGCGCCGAGGAACAGCGCCTCGCCGAGGAGCAGCGCCGGGCCGAGGAGCGGCAGCGCGCGGACGAACAGCACCGCGCGGACGAACAGCGCCGGGCGGACGAACAGCGCCGCGCCGAGGAGCAGCAGCGTGCCGAGGCCGCCGACGGGCCGGGGCTGCTGCCGCCGCCGCGCCCCGCGGCGGGGGCGCTGCCGCCGCTGCCCAGCGGCTGGGGCCGTTCCTCCGCCGATCTCTACCCCGACCTCTACGACGAGGAGGACGACGAGGAGGACGACGACCCGGAGGACCCGGGTCCGGCCGCTCCCGGCCGCCGCGTCCACCTCGCCGGCTCCTGGGAGGACGGCCACTCCGGGCGTCCCGTGCCCGCCGGGGGCTCCGGCGCCGACGCCCTGCGGGCCGACTCCCGCCGCGAGATGCTGCCCGCCGCCCGTTCCGGTGCGGCCGTCGAACGCGTGCCCGCCGGCAGCTGGGACGCCGTCGTGGCCGCCGGCGACCAGGGCCCGGCCTACCGGGGGCCCGCCACCCCCCTCGCCGCCGAACGTGCCCGGCAGGCCCGTATCGCCGTCGTCGGGGCCGTCACCGAGCGGTGGGCGCCCGAACAGGCCGGTCCGGTCCACGAGAACTGGCAGCTCGCCCCGCCCATCGGCCCCGCCACCGACCTCTGGGCGCTGGGCGCGCTGCTCTACCGCGCGGTCCAGGGGCACGCCCCCTACCCGGAGGAGAACGCCGCAGAGCTCGTCCAGATGGTGTGCGGGGAGCCGCCCGCCTTCGCCGAGGAGTGCGGTCCGCTGCGGCCCGTCGTGGAGTCACTGCTGCGCCAGGACCCCGCCGAGCGGCCCGACTTCGAGGAGCTGCGCGGCTGGCTGCGCTCCCTGATCCGGTCCGCGCCGGAGCCGGAGGCGGGTACGGACGTCGTGCCGCTCCCCGCCGACGACGCCGCCAAGCTGCCCATCGTCCGTCGCAAGGGCGAACTCGTCCGCAGGCGACGCCGGTTCCGTTCCGCCTCGCAGGGCCGGCACCGCCAGGGCACCGGCGGCGGCCAGGTGGGCCGGGACGGTCAGGAGACGGCGGGCCTTGAGGCCCTGGGGCTGAGCGGCTACCCGGAGGCCGACGAGCGGGAGTACCAGGAGCCCGCGCAGTCGTACGCGTACGAGCCCCGGGCCACGCAGGAGCGCAGGCCGCCCCGCGGTCCGCGCGAGCCCAAGGTGCTGCGGGACAACGGCAGTCGGCCGCCGCGCCGCCTCGGCCGGCTGCTCCTGCTGCTCGTCCTGCTGGTGCTGGCCGGTGCGGTGGTCTACGCCCTGGTGTTCATGCCGAAGAACGACGCCGGTACGCGTACGGGCGCGGCCGCCACCCCGGCGGCCACCGACTCCGCCGCACCCGCCGGCTCCGAGCCGCCCGCCGAGAAGCCCTCCCCGTCCGCCTCCGGCAAGCCCTCGTCGGCGCCCGGGACCCAGGACCCGCAGACGAGCCGGTCCGCCGTGGCGCTCCCGCCGGGGTACACGCTCCGCAAGGACCCGGAGGGTTTCGAGGTGGGCGTGTTGAAGGACTGGCAGCGCAGCCCCGCCAACGCGGACCGCCAGATCCGTTACGGCAGCGACGGGTTCAGCCTGCTGATCGTGCCGGGCCGGGACACCGTGCAGTCCAACGGGTCCGATCCGATGGCCTATCAGCGCGACAAGGAACCCGAGTTGCAGCCGTTCCGCGACTCCTCCTGGTCCACGGCGACCGAGCTCCGCCGGGTCGACGTCGGCCGGCAGGCCATGGCCGAGGGGCAGTACACCTGGCAGGACGTCAACGGCCGTGAGGTGTACGTCCGCAACCTCGCGATGATCGTCGACGGCCGTTACCACATCATCCAGGTCAGCGGCCCGGTCAACGAGCGCGATCAGGTCTCCAGCATCTACCAGCAGGTCATCTCCTCGTACAAGGTGACGTCCTGACGGTCCGGAATGTTCGGGTACGTCTCCGCCCCCGGTCATCACAGTGCGGTCTCATGGGCGGTGCGAGGTTCCCCGCCTCCGAGCCCCTCCGTAATCTGGCACCCGAGCAACGGGGCGGGGACGACACGTGGATCACTCATCGAACAGCGGCAGGCGCACCGACAAGGCCGCCGGTACGGCGCCGGGACTGGTACTCGCGGGCCGGTACCGGCTGGTGGACGTGCTGGGCCGGGGCGGCATGGGCAAGGTGTGGCGGGCCGAGGACGAGGTGCTCCACCGTACGGTCGCCGTCAAGGAGCTGACCGCCGGCCTGTACGTCGCCGAGGCCGACCGGGTCGTGCTGCACGCCCGTACCCGCAAGGAGGCGCGGGCCGCCGCCCGGATCAGCCACCCCGGTGTCGTCACGGTCCACGACGTGCTCGACCACGACGACCGCCCGTGGATCGTCATGCAGTACGTCGACGGGCCGTCGCTCGCCGACTCCGCCAAGGAGAACGGCGAGGTCACCCCGCACGAGGCGGCCCGCATCGGGCTCGGGGTCCTCGGCGCGCTGCGCGCGGCGCACGCGGCGGGGGTGCTGCACCGGGACGTCAAGCCGGGCAACGTCCTGCTCGCCCGCGACGGGCAGATCCTCCTCACCGACTTCGGCATCGCCGCCATCGAGGGCGACTCGACCATCACCCGGACCGGCGAACTCATCGGCTCCATCGACTACTTGGCGCCCGAGCGGGTGCAGGGCCAGGATCCCGGACCGGCCTCCGACCTCTGGTCGCTCGGCGCCACGCTCTACGCGGCGATCGACGGCCGGTCGCCGTTCCGGCGTTCCTCGCCCATCGCGACCATGCAGGCGGTCGTCACGGAAGAACCGACGATCCCGCCGGGTGCCGGCACCCTCGGCCCGGTGATCGCCGCCCTGCTCTGCAAGGACCCGGCGGGCCGGCCCTCGACCGCCGAGACCGAGCGGATGCTGCGGTCCGTGCTGACCGGCCGCGAACCGCGCACCGCGCAGGTGTACGTGGACACGCGCCACTACGCGGGCGAGACCCGGAACGAGACGGCCGCACCGCCGTACGGGCAGGAGGCGCAGGCGTACGGGCAGGCGGCACCGGCGGACCGGGCGGGAGCGACCGGCCCCACCGTCGCCCGGCCGACGGCCCCGGCGCCCGGACCGGCTTCAGCCCCGCCGGGGTACGGCACCCAGGGCGGGCAGGGCTCCGCCCCGTCGGGGTACGGCACCCAGGGCGGGCAGGGCTCTCCCGCGTCCGGGTTCGGCGCCCCCACGCCTCCGGTCGGGTTCCCGTACGGAACCCCGCCCGGACCGTCCGGCCACACCACCGCCGCGACCTCCGCCACCCCCGCGACCTCCGCGTCCCCCGCGAGCCCGGGGGCGAAGTCCGGGTCGCGGCGGCGCAACACCGTGGTGGCCGTGGTGGTCGCGGCGGTGCTGGGCACCGGGGCCGGACTGGGCGCGATGCACTACGCGGGCAGCGGGTCGGACGACGCGAACGGGCGCCCCTCGCCCACGGACACCGCGCAGCGGCCCACCGGCACCTCGGAGCCCTCGCCCGGTGCCGCGGGCGGCACCTCGGACACCGGCGCCACCGCCGGACCCTCGGACGCCGCCGCCTCCCCGTCCGCCGGTTCGATCGACTCCTCGATACCGGCCGGCTGGAAGCGGGTGGAGGACCCGGCGGGCTTCAGCCTCGCCGTACCGGAGGGATGGGAGCGCCGGACGGAGGGCACCCAGATCGACTACACGCCGGACGATGGCGGGCACCGCCTCCGCATCAGTGTCGACGACGCGCCCGACTTCGACACCGCGTACGCCCACATGCAGTCCATGGAGGAGAACCTCATGGACCGGCTTCCGGGCTACTCGCGCATCTCGCTGGAGGAGAACACCTTCCGCGACCACTCCGGCTCGCTCTGGGAGTTCACCTGGACGGAGACCCAGGACCATCCGGGGGAGCGGCGCGGCATCGACCAGATGTACTTCGGCGGCACCGGCGGGCCGGAGTACGCGCTCTATCTGACCGCCCCGGTGGACGACTGGGAGAACACCCGGGAGCTGTTCGACACGATGCTCAGGAGCTGGCGCCCGCCCGCCCGTACGGAGTGAGCCCGGCACGGGGGCGGAGCCCGGGGCCACCGCCCCGAATTCCCGCTGCCGCACCGGGAACCGCCCTGATCAGCGGTTATTCCGCCAGTGATCACTGGCTGGGTGTGGGGAGTGTGAAAAGGGTGTTACCCGCGGGTACCCAAAGTCGGCCGGTGGACTTACCCTCGCCCTCATGACGGACTCGCAGGCAGCGGACTCGACGGCAGCGGACTCGACGGCATCGACCCCCGGGGTGGCGGGCGCCGTGGCATCGGCCCCCGAGGCGGCGGACCCGCAGGCCCCCGGCGCGCGGGCGGCGACGGCCGGCCCGGGCACCAACCCGGTGGCGGCGGCCCCCGCGGGCGTACGCACGGCGGCCGACGTGGTCACCCCCGACCTGGTCGCCCGGCTGGTCCGCGGAGTCGTCGGCTCCGGGCGTACCGCCAACCACACCCCGATCACCGGCGAGAAACTGGCCGACCTGCCGGAGTCCACCCCCGAGGACGTGGCCACCGCCTTCGAACGGGCCCGCGCCGCCCAGCCCGCCTGGGCCGCCACCCCCGTACGCACCCGGGCCGCCGTACTGCTCCGCTTCCACGACCTCGTCCTCCAGCGCCAGGCCGAGGTCCTCGACCTCATCCAGCTGGAGACCGGCAAGGCCCGGCTGCACGCCCACGAGGAGGTGCAGGCGGTCGCCGTCGCCTCCCGCCACTACGGCCGCAAGGCCCCCGCCTACCTGCGCCCGAAGCGGCACACCGGAGTCGTACCGACCCTCACCAAGGTCACCGAGCTGCGCCAGCCGCGCGGGGTCGTCGGCCAGATCGCCCCCTGGAACTACCCGCTGGAACTCTCCGTCGGCGACGCGCTGCCCGCCTTCGTCTCCGGCAACGCCGTCGTGATGAAGCCCGACACCGAGACCGCGCTGACCGCGCTCTGGGCCCGCGACCTGCTGATCGAGGCCGGACTGCCCGCCGAGGTCTTCCAGGTGGTGCTCGGCGAGGGCCCGGTCGTCGGCCCCGAGGTCGTCCAGCGCGCGGACTACGTCTCCTTCACCGGCTCCACCCGCACCGGCCGCGAGGTCGCCCAGGGCGCGGCGGCCCGGCTCGTCGGCGTCTCGCTGGAGCTCGGCGGCAAGAACGCCATGCTGGTGCTCGCCGACGCCGACGTGGAGAAGGCCGCCGCCGGAGCCGTCCGCGCCTGCTTCTCCTCCGCCGGCCAGCTCTGCATCTCCATCGAGCGGCTGTACGTCCACGAGTCCGTCGCCGACGACTTCGTGGCCCGCTTCGCCGCCCGCACCAGGGCGATGCGGCTCGGCGGCTCCCTCGCGTACGGCGCCGACATGGGCTCGCTCGCCGGGGAACGCCAGCTGGAGGCCGTCGTCCGGCACGTGGACGAGGCCGTCGCGAAGGGCGCCACCCTCGTCGCGGGCGGCACCGCGCGCCCCGACATCGGCCCGCTCTTCTACGAGCCGACCATCCTCGAAGGCGTCGAGGCGCCCATGGAGGTCTGCACCCAGGAGACCTTCGGCCCGGTCGTCTCGGTCTACCGCTTCACCGACGAGGACGAGGCGATCGCCCTCGCCAACGCGACCCCCTACGGTCTCAACGCCAGCGTCTGGACCACGGACGCCCGCCGCGGCCACCGGGTCGCCGCCCGGCTGCGCACCGGCACCGTCAACATCAACGAGGGGTACGCCCCCGCCTACGGCAGCGTGCAGTCCCCGATGGGCGGCATGAAGGACTCCGGGCTCGGCCGCCGGCACGGCTCCGAGGGCATCCTCAAGTACACCGAGGCGCAGACCGTCGCCCAGCAGCGGCTGATCCCGCTCGCCCCCGTCTTCGGGATGGACGACGAGAAGTACGCGGCGTTCATGAGCCGCAGCCTCAAGGCGATGAAGGCGTTCCGGCTGCGCTGATCCGTCCCGCACGGTCCGTGGCACGGAGCTCGTACAGACAGATCAGAAGGTTCCACCCGAGGTTCGCGACGAGGAGAGCCATGCCCGAGGACAGCCCTGCCCGCAACCAGGCCGACAGCGCCGGCACCGCCTCCGACGCCGCGATCGGTACGGCCTCCGACACGGTCCCGGACACCGCCTCCGACACGGCCTCCGAGGCCGCCTCCGACGCCGCGTTCGACTACGACGTCCTGGTCGTCGGTTCGGGGTTCGGCGGCGCGGTCTCCGCGCTCCGGCTGACCGAGAAGGGGTACCGGGTCGGCGTCCTGGAGGCGGGCCGCCGCTTCACCCCGGGGACGCTGCCCAAGAACTCCTGGGACCTGAAGAACTACCTCTGGGCCCCCGCCCTCGGCCTCTACGGCATCCAGCGGGTGCACCTCCTCGGCAAGGTCATGGTGCTGGCCGGAGCCGGGGTCGGCGGCGGCTCGCTGAACTACGCGAACACGCTGTACGTCCCGCCCGCCGCGTTCTTCGAGGACCGCCAGTGGGCCGCCATCACCGACTGGCAGGACGAGCTGCGGCCCTACTACGACCAGGCCACCCGGATGCTCGGGGTCCGGCTCAACCCGACCACCACCCCCTCCGACGTGCACCTCAAGGCGGCCGCCGAGGCGATGGGCGTCGGCGACACCTTCCACCTGGCGCCCGTCGGGGTGTTCTTCGGCGACGGCCGGGACGCCGACGGCACGGCGAAGGCGGAGCCCGGCGGCACGGTCGCCGACCCGTACTTCGGCGGCGCGGGGCCCGCCCGCAAAGCCTGCACCGAATGCGGCGAGTGCATGACCGGCTGCCGCCACGGGGCGAAGAACACCCTCACCGAGAACTACCTCCACCTCGCCGAGCAGGCCGGTGCCGTCATCCACCCGATGACCACCGTGCTTGCCGTCACCGAGGACCCGGCGGGCGGCCACCGCGTCGAGACCGTCCCCACCGACCGCCGCCGCAAGGCCGAGCCCCGCACGCTCCGGGCCCGCCACGTGATCGTCGCGGCGGGCACGTACGGCACCCAGACCCTGCTGCACCGGATGAAGGACGAGGGGCTGCTGCCCCGGCTCTCGGACCGGCTCGGCGAGCTGACCCGCACCAACTCCGAGGGGCTGGTCGGCGCGCAGACCAGCGACCGCCGCTACCGCCGCAAGCACGGCACGAAGCCCGACTTCACCAAGGGCGTCGCCATCACCTCCTCGATCCACCCGGACGCCAGCACCCACATCGAACCGGTCCGCTACGGCAAGGGCTCCAACGCCATGGGCGGCCTCACCATCCTCCAGGTGCCGTACGCGAAGCGGCGGGTGCTCGCCTGGCTCGCCGACGTGGTCAGGCACCCCACGGTCGCGGCCCGCTCACTCTCCAACCGGAAGTGGTCCGAGCGGACCATCATCGGGCTCGTCATGCAGTCGCTCGACAACTCGCTGACCGCCTACCGCAAGCCCAGCGGCATCGGAAAGGGCCTGCTCACCGCCCGGCAGGGACACGGGGCACCCAACCCGACGCAGATCGCCGAGGCCACGCAGGCCGCGTCCCTGCTCGCCGACGAGATCAACGGCTTCGCCGGGTCCAACATCGGCGAACTGATGGGCACCCCGCTCACCGCGCACTTCCTCGGCGGCTGCCCGATCGGCGCGAGCGCGGCGGACGGCGTCATCGACCCGTACCACCGGCTGTACGGCCACCCCGGCATCTCGGTCGTCGACGGCTCGGCGGTCTCCGCCAATCTGGGCGTCAACCCGTCGCTGACGATCACCGCGCAGGCCGAGCGCGCCCTGTCGTTCTGGCCCAACAAGGGCGAACCCGACCCGCGACCGGCGCAGGGCGAGGCCTACCAACGTCTGGCCCCGGTGAAGCCGGCCGCCCCGGCGGTGCCCCAGGAGGCGTTCGGCGCGCTGAAACTGCCGTTCCTGGGCATCCCGGCCGTACCGCCGAAGCCGACGCCGAAGGTCTGAGGGCAGGCCGTAAGAGAAACCGGGCCCTGGGCGAACCAGTGGGGGCCGACCCCGGGCGCCCCGGAGCCGGCCCCCACACGGGTGACCGGACTGCTGTCCCCTGCCGACCGGTCACAACGCCGGGACGCGGTCCCACGACGCACCTGAGATACGTCACACGTCCGAGCGGAGCCACGCGCTTCTTCCTGCCGGTGCCGCCCCTGGCCGGTGCGGACACCCCGAACAACGAAGGCCGGTCCGGGCCGGTCACGCTCCGTACGGGTGAGACCGGGACCGAACGGGGGTGCGGCCGTACAGCCCTGCGCGCGGGGGTACGCCGCCGGTACGCCCCGCACCCCGCCGGTACGCCCCGCACCCCGCCCGTACGCAGGGGGCCGCAGGGTTCACACCTGGCCGCGGCAGAGCTCCAGCAGCGTCATCGCGAGCGGGGTGCCGGGCTTCCCGAGCGCGTCCCGGAAGTGGCTGAGCACCTCCATCTCGCGGGAGAGGTTCACCCGGCGGCCCCCGGACGTGATCCTCGCCTCCTGGATGACCGCCGACACCGCCATCCGCTCCTGGACGAGGCCGATGATCCGGTCGTCCAGCGCGTCGATCCGCTCCCGGGCGCCGCCGATCAGCGCGGCGGCCTCCTCGGTGTGCGCACCGGTCGCCTCGGTCGCGGTCTTCACCGGCTTCGCGGTCTTCACCGGCTTCGCGGTGGCCGTGGCGGGGGCGGCGGGGGCGGCGGGGGTGGTGATGATGCTCATGGTCGGACTCCCGATCGGGGTAAGGGCCCCGGCCCGACGGCCCCGAACGCCAAGACGCCCCGGGCCTGTCGGCCCGGGGCGTCTGGAAGGTCGCTCGTCAGTTGCTCAAGCAGCACGACCATGACACCCGGCGGGCCGGATGCCATAGGTAAAGACGGAGGTCGTGTACTGACGCATGGCAGCCAGTATGGACCCGCCCCGGCCCGGCACCCAACGGGGGGTCCGGATGGTGGGACGGGCGCGGGAACGGGACGAGGAAGGCTCTTCGCCGCGGCCGGTAACATTGAAGGACCGACCCCTCTCACCGCCGGAAGGCCGCCTCGTGCCAGCAGCACCCCCCGCCGCCCCCGACATGACCACCGACGTGGTTCTCGTCGTCGACTTCGGCGCGCAGTACGCCCAGCTCATCGCCCGCCGTGTCCGCGAGGCCCGGGTCTACAGCGAGATCGTCCCGTCCACCATGCCGGTGGCCGAGATGCTGGCGAAGAACCCCCGCGCGATCATCCTGTCCGGCGGCCCGTCCTCGGTGTACGCGGAAGGCGCGCCCTCGCTCGACCGCTCGCTGTTCGAGGCCGGGGTCCCGGTCTTCGGCATGTGCTACGGCTTCCAGCTGATGGCGACCACGCTCGGCGGAACCGTCGACGACAACGGTGCCCGCGAGTACGGCCGTACCCCGCTCAAGGTCACCAAGTCGGGCTCCACCCTCTTCGAGGGCACCCCCGACGAGCAGGCCGTCTGGATGTCGCACGGCGACGCCTGCTCCGCCGCCCCCGAGGGCTTCACCGTGACCGCGTCCACCGACGTCGTCCCGGTCGCCGCCTTCGAGAACGACGAGAAGAAGCTCTACGGCGTCCAGTACCACCCCGAGGTCATGCACTCGACCCACGGGCAGCAGATCCTGGAGCACTTCCTCTACCGCGGCGCGGGCATCGAGCCGAACTGGACGACCACCAACGTCGTCGAGGAGCAGGTCGCGCTCATCCGCGAGCAGGTCGGCACCAAGCGCGCCATCTGCGGCCTCTCCGGCGGCGTGGACTCCGCGGTCGCCGCGGCCCTCGTGCAGAAGGCCATCGGCTCCCAGCTGACCTGCGTCTACGTCGACCACGGCCTCATGCGCAAGGGCGAGACCGAGCAGGTCGAGAAGGACTTCGTGGCCGCCACCGGTGTCCAGCTGAAGGTCGTCGACGCCGAGAAGCGCTTCCTCGACGCGCTCGCCGGGGTCTCCGACCCGGAGCAGAAGCGGAAGATCATCGGCCGCGAGTTCATCCGCGTCTTCGAGCAGGCCCAGGCCGAGATCATCGCCGAGGGCGCGGCCGACGGCGAGCAGGTCGCCTTCCTCGTGCAGGGCACCCTCTACCCGGACGTCGTCGAGTCCGGCGGCGGCACCGGCACCGCCAACATCAAGTCGCACCACAACGTCGGCGGCCTCCCCGACGACATCGAGTTCGAGCTCATCGAGCCGCTGCGCCAGCTGTTCAAGGACGAGGTCCGGATGGTCGGCCAGGAGCTCGGCCTGCCCGAGGAGATCGTCCAGCGCCAGCCGTTCCCCGGCCCCGGCCTGGGCATCCGCATCGTCGGTGACGTCACCAAGGAGCGCCTCGACCTGCTCCGCGAGGCCGACGCCATCGCCCGCGAGGAGCTGACGGCGGCCGGTCTCGACCGCGAGATCTGGCAGTGCCCGGTGGTCCTCCTCGCCGACGTCCGCTCGGTCGGCGTCCAGGGCGACGGCCGCACCTACGGTCACCCGATCGTGCTGCGCCCGGTGTCCTCCGAGGACGCGATGACGGCCGACTGGTCGCGCCTGCCGTACGAGACGCTGGCGAAGATCTCCACCCGCATCACCAACGAGGTCGCCGACGTCAACCGCGTCGTCCTCGACGTGACGAGCAAGCCGCCGGGGACGATCGAGTGGGAGTAGTCCTCCCCGGAACCCCGTGACGATGCCGCCGCTTCCCTCGTGGGAGTGGCGGCATCGCCGTGTCCGGAGCCCCGCCGCCGCCCCTGCGGGGGCACAGGTGCGCGAAACCGGGGTGCGGGGCCGCCCCGATGCGGCCCGAAGGCGTCCGGTACGGCACAATTCACAAAAAACGTAAGTGAGTTGGCTGTACCGGGGCGGGAAAGGGCGGCAGGGGTCGTGGCGTTGGACGAGGCGAGGGAAAGCAGGGCGCACGGAGGGGGCTGTACGTGCGGCGACTGCCCGCACGGAGCACGCGAAGGACACCGGCGCGCGGTCGCGGCCTTCCTCGCCAAACGGGACGAGTTCGCCGCCGGGAAGGGGCTGCCCCCCGGGGTGGCGCAGTCGCCCTCCGCCTCCCGGCAGTGGGTCTCCGACGAGCTGACCGGCGCCGCCCGCGCGGTCGCCGACCGCAGCCGCGAAGCCGGTGACGCCTGGCTCCACGAGGTACGGCTGCGCACCCTCGCCGTCATCGCGGTCGCGCTCGTCGCCCTCGTCCTCGGCGAGACCGCCACCGCGATCGGCCCGGGCTGGTCCACCGCCCGTACCGCCGGACTGATCGCCGGGCTCGTCACCGCCGCCCTGCTCGCCGCCGGCGCCTCGTACCACCGGGCGCGCGGAGGGCTGCTCGCCCCGCTCATCGGCGAGGACAACCGGCTCTCCACCTCGCGGACCGTCGCCGCCGCCTGGGTGCTGCTCGCCGTCTTCGCCGTCCTGGTGCTCTCCCTCCAGCTCGCCGGGGCCTCCGACCACGCGAAGCGCGACGCGCTCATCGAGGGGCTGGACCTGATGCGTTCGGCGGGGGTGCTGACGGTGCTGGCGCTGGTCTGCGCCGTCGCCGTCGTCGTCCGCCGGGTCGTCTCCGTACGGGTCCTGGCGCAGCGGCTCCAGAAGATCCGGGCCGACCGGCCGCGCGCCGCCGACCTGCTGACCGACGACTCCGGCCGCGGCAGCTTCACGGACGTGCAGTACGTGCTGGTGAGCGGCGTCGCGGTGCTCTTCGCGGCGGTCCGCCTCGCCCGCCGCCCCGAACAGCTCCCGGACCTGCCGTGGGGGCTCGCACTGCTGGTGGCCGTCTCGGCGGCGACCTACTTCGCGGGGAAGTACGCGGAGGGCGGCCGGCCGGTGGTCCTGTCGGTCGTCCGGGCGCGGGAGGCCGGTGACCTGGACGCCCCGATCCGTACCGGCGACGACATCGAGATCCGGGGCGCCGGATTCGTACCGCCCGGCGCGGGCGGCCCGGCCGGGCTGGCCCGGCTCGTCGTGCGGATAGGGACGGTCCACGTCCACGTCCCGCTGATCCCGGTCCCCGGCGGCTTCGCCAACCCGACCGACACCGTCCTCACCGTGCCCGTCCCGGTGGAGGTCGAGCCCGGCTCGGTGGACGTCCAGGTGGTCACGGCGGCCGGGGTGGAGACCAACAGCTGCCGGATCGACGTGACGGACTGACCCGACCGGCGGACCGGCAACCCCCGGGCTCCGCTCAGAACTCGGGCGCCGCCATGAAGGTCGTGTACACGGATCCGGCGAGGATCAGCCAGAGCAGGACCGCACCGGTCAGCAGGGCGCGCGCGACGGGTACGGCGGCGGGCCGGTCGCGGAGCGCGGCGACGGTCCACCCGCACGCGGCGCAGAGGACCGGCACCCCGAAGAGCACCAGTGCGGTGTGCTGCAGCGCGAGCTTCGTCTCGTGGTTGCCCTGCCAGTCGCTGACGCTCTTGTTCCGGACGGCCTCCTCGGCGGTGTACCAGAACCCGAGGAGCAGCGGGAGCAGGAGCACGGCGGTCACCACGAGGAGGGTGATGAGCGTGCGGCGGGCCGGGCGGTCCGTTCTCCCGGAGGCGTCCGTGTCCCCGTGGAGGTCCGTGTCCGCGTGGGGGTCCGTGCCCGCGTGGGCGTCGGGGCTCTCCGAACGTGCCGCGAGATCGGGAGAGTTGGGCGTATCCGTCATGCGGGCATCGTCCGCGAGGACCCGCCCGCGCCGCCACCCGTATCGCCCACCGGGACGGAAACGGTGCAGAGCCGTGACGGGCCGCACCGGCGTACGCCGGACGGACTCTTGCACCACCGCGCGCCCCCACGTACGCATGTTCTTACGTATGGTCTGTTGACGGGGCAACGGAAAGGTGGGGCAGTTCATGCAGGGCCACGGAAGCAACGGTTACGGACGCGTTCCCGGCGAACCGAAGGGGCTGAGGGAGCAGGCGCGCACGTACGCGCTGCTGCCGCTGCGGGTCTTCCTCGGCGTCACCTTCATCTACGCCGGGCTCGACAAACTGACGGACAGCGCCTTCCTGTCGTCGAGCGGGGCCGGTTCCATCGGCGACCAGATGCGCGGGGTACGCGACTCCGCCGGGGCGCCCTGGCTCGTCGACCTGGCGCTGCACAGCCCGGTCGGCTTCGGGTACGCCATCGCGCTCGGCGAGCTCGCCGTCGGCATCGGCACCCTGTTCGGGCTCTGGGGCCGGCTCGCCGCGCTCGGCGGCGCGCTGATCTCGCTGAGCCTCTGGCTCACCGTGAGCTGGCAGGCGACCCCGTACTACTACGGCAACGACCTCGTCTACCTCATGGCCTGGCTGCCGCTGCTGCTCGCCGGATCGGGACCCTTCTCGCTGGACACGCTCCTGCCGCCGCGCCGGCGCCGGAGCCTGTAGGCGACCCAGGCGGCAACGGCGGCGAGGAACAGACCGCCGCCGAGCACCGCGGCGAAGAACACCCACGGCGCCTGCCAGGCCCCGGCCCAGTCGGCCGCGTACCCGCCCGCGAGGGCCAGCAGGGTCAGGCCGGCCAGCGCACGGCCCGGCCGGAACTCATGAAGCAGCACGGGTGACCTCCACCTGTCCGAGACCGACTTCCAGGCGCAGCTCGATCGTGCCGGCCGGGTCCGCGCCCTTCAGGGGCGCGAGCGTGCGGGTGGTCTTCCGGTCCGGGGCGATGTCGATGTCCTGGCCCGCCGGGTCGCCGGGCAGGGTCACGTCCCCGAGCCCCACCTCCGCCCGCACCCGGACCGTCGCGTCCTGCGGGACGACCACCACCACACGGCCGGCCCCCGCCTCCACCCGGGTGGAGAGGGTGGTTCCCAGCGGGACCGGCAGCCCGGCCAGGTCGAGCCGGGCGGAACCGGCCCCGATGTCGTAGGACGGCCGCAGTTCGGCGGCGGTGACGGGACGCCACTCGGTCCGCGCCCACGTCGTCCCGATGTCCCTCGGCAGTACGGTCGACGCCGCGAGCACCCCCGTGACGAGCAGCGCGAACACCAGCGTGCCGAACCCGGTCCGGCCGAAGAACGAGGCGACCAGCATCCCCACCCCGAGGACGGCGAGCGCCGCGACCGCCCCGATCTGGAGGCTCTCGCCGAGCGGGTGCCTGCCCCAGCCGGGCCAGGCGGCGGCCACCCCGGCGACGATCGCCAGGAACCGCACCAGGCCACCGATCGAGTGCGGCCCGTGCGTCCTCTCCTGCGGATCGGTGGTGACCGGCGGCAGCCCGTCGGCGGTCGGCGGTACGTACGTCCGATGCCTGTCGGCCACCCAGCGCACCCTGCGCGCCCCGCCCGCCGCGTCCGCCCGGTGCGAACCGCCCGGCCCGCCCGCCGCTCCCGGTACCGCGTCCGCCGGGCCCCACAGATAGCCGCCGCCCACCGGCCCCGTCGTGCCGTCCTTGACGATCGGGTCCCGCCACCACGAGGGCCCGGCCGGCGCCGGGGGCGCCTGGACCTCGGGCGGCACCGAGCCCCGGCCGGAGGGCGGCGGCGCCGGGGTGGTGCGGGGTGCGGAAGGCACCGAGTCCCCGGCGGCCCGGCCGTCCCTGCCGTCCCCGGCGTCCCGGTCCGGCTCCTCGTCCGTGGCGGCGGGCCGGCCGTGCCGCGTCCACACCGCGAACCCGGCGACCGCCAGCATCAGCATCGCGGCGAACGCCAGCACCCCGCCGTTGTTGATCATCGAGAGGAAGAGCCCGCAGCCCACCAGCGCGAAGAGCAGCGCCACCAGCGGCGGCCCCTCCACCCGGCCGGAGAGCAGCCCGCGGAACTCGTTCTCCTCCTCGCCCTCCACCGGAACCAGCAGCCACGCGAAGCCGTAGAGGATCAGCCCGGTGCCGCCCGCGACGGCGAGCACCCCGAGGACCACCCGGAAGATGACCGGATCCACGTCGAAGTACCGGCCGAGGCCGCCGCACACCCCCGCCACCACCTTCTGCCGGGGGCTCCGCCTCAGCTGCGGTTTCGGTGCGCTCTTCGGTGCGCCGGGGGGCGCCTCGCCGGGGGGCGCGGCGGACGGGGAAGCGGTCATGGCTCCATGGTGACGGCCCGAAGGCCCCCGTGGGACCCAGGGCGACCCTGGTCGTTCCCTGATATGGGAGTAGGGGCCGTCCCTGATGTCCCGGCCCACCCGGACGTGTGACGATCGGACCATGCCAACCGCCACGACCCGAGCCGCCGGTGCACCGGCCACCGACCCGGAGGAGCCACCGGCGCGCAAGCTGTACCGCAGCGCCGAGGGGCGCATGCTGGGCGGCGTCGCGCGCGGCCTCGCCGGACACCTCGGGCTGCCGGTCGCCTGGGTTCGGCTCGTCTTCCTCGGCCTCTTCCTGGCGGACGGCCTCGGCGCGGTGCTCTACGCGGTGTTCTGGATCGTGGTGCCCCTCGGTGTCGGCGGCGTCGAGACCCCGCGCTCCCTCTTCATCACCGCCCCGGACGGCAGCCGCCGGCTCCGCAAGCCCGACCGGGGACAGGTCTTCGCGCTCGTCGGACTGTTCGTCGGTGCCCTGATCTTCCTCGCCAACGTGAACATGGGCAGCGGCGCCGACCGCTACATCTGGCCCATCCTCCTCATCGGAGCCGGTTCCGTACTGGTCTGGCGGCAGGCCGACAACGCCCGCCGCGCCCAGTGGATGGAGATGGGCCGCCGCCGGAGCATGCTGCACCTGGCCCGCGGCCTCGCCGGGGTCGCCCTCGTCGGCCTCGGGCTCACCGCCTTCCTGGTGGTGCGCGGCTCGGCCGCCCAGCTCGGCAACGTCCTCACCGCCGCCATCGCGGTGCTCACCGGCATCGCGCTGCTCGCCGGCCCCTACCTCGTCCGCATGACCCAGGACCTCTCCGAGGAACGCCTGATGCGCATCCGCGCCCAGGAACGCGCCGAGGTCGCGGCCCACGTCCACGACTCGGTGCTGCACACCCTCACCCTGATCCAGCGCAACGCCGAGGACGCCGGAGAGGTCCGCAGACTGGCCCGCTCCCAGGAACGCGAACTGCGGAACTGGCTGTACGACCCCGGCGGCACCGGCAAGGACGCCGACGACGAGCCGGCCACCCTCGCCGAGGCCGTGAAGCGCGCCGCCGCCGAGGTCGAGGACAAGCACGGCGTCCCGCTGGAGGTCGTCGTGGTCGGCGACTGCCCGCTGGACGAGAAGATCACCGCCCAGCTCCAGGCCGCGCGCGAGGCGATGGTGAACGCCGCCAAGTACGGTGGCGAGGGCGGCGCGGTCCAGGTCTACGCGGAGGTCGAGGGCCGGACGGTCTTCATCTCCGTACGCGACCGGGGGCCCGGGTTCGACCTGGACGCGGTCCCCGAGGACCGCATGGGCGTACGAGAATCGATCGTCGGCCGGATGCGGCGCAACGGCGGCACGGCCCGGCTCCGGTCGGTGCCCGGCGGCGGCACGGAAGTCGAGCTGGAGATGGAGAGGGCGGGCGAATGACCGAGAACACCGAAGCGACGACCCAGGGACCGGAGCGCCGGGTACGGGTCGTCCTCGTGGACGACCACCGGATGTTCCGCACCGGCGTCCAGGCCGAGATCGGCCGCACCGAGGAGACCGGGGTCGAGGTCGTCGGCGAGGCCGCCGACGTCGACCAGGCCGTCACCGTCATCACGGCGACCCGCCCCGAGGTCGTCCTCCTCGACGTCCACCTCCCCGGCGGCGGCGGCGTCGAGGTGCTGCGCCGCTGCGCCCCGCTGATGTCGGCCGCCCAGAACCCGGTCCGCTTCCTCGCGCTCTCCGTCTCCGACGCGGCCGAGGACGTCATCGGGGTCATCCGGGGCGGCGCCCGCGGCTACGTCACCAAGACGATCACCGGCGACGACCTGGTCAACTCCGTCTTCCGGGTCCAGGAGGGCGACGCGGTCTTCTCGCCCCGCCTGGCCGGCTTCGTGCTCGACGCCTTCGCCTCCACCGACGCCCCGCCCGTCGACGAGGACCTGGACCGGCTCACCCAGCGCGAGCGCGAGGTGCTGCGGCTGATCGCCCGGGGATACGCGTACAAGGAGATCGCCAAGCAGCTCTTCATCTCGGTGAAGACGGTCGAGTCGCACGTCTCCGCGGTACTCCGCAAGCTCCAGCTCTCCAACCGCCACGAGCTGACCCGCTGGGCGACGGCACGCCGCCTGGTCTGACGGCCGTCCCGGCCGGCACGTCACGGCCGGCACGTCACGGCCGTGACCGGTGGCCGCCCGACGGACCGTCACGCTTGGTCCGTCACGCTTGGTCCGTCACGCCACCCGGGTCGCCCCCGCGAACGGCATCTCGTCGATCGGGGCGATCCGGACCGGTGCGCCCGGGTGCGGTGCGTGGATCATCTTGCCGTCGCCGATGTAGAGGCCGACATGGCTGATCCCGGAGTAGAAGAACACCAGGTCACCGGGGGCGAGCTGGGAGCGGGAGACCCGCTGCCCGGCGTTGATCTGGGTGTAGGTGGTGCGCGGCAGCGAGACGCCCGCCGCCCGCCAGGCGGCCTGGGTGAGGCCGGAGCAGTCGTACGCGGACGGGCCGGTCGCCCCCCAGACGTACGGCTTGCCGAGCGCCCCGTACGCGAAGGCGACGGCCTCGGCGGCGCGGGAGTTCGGCGCGGTGGAGGTCCCCGAGGAGGCGCCGGTGCCGGTCGTGCCGCCAGTGCTGTTCGTGCCGGTCGTGCTGCCGGTGCTGCCAGTCCCGCTCGTACCGCCGGTGCCGTTCTCGGCCTCGTAGCGGGCGCGTTCGGCGGCGGTGAGGGTGTGCAGCAGCCGCCGGGCGGCGGTGAGGCTGGTGGTGATCTTCTTCTTGTGCCGCGCGAGTTCGGTCTCGCGGGCGGCGAGCACCGCCGACTCGTCCTCGGCGCGGGCCCGGACCTGGTCGATCCCGATGACCTGGCGCCGGATGCCGCTGATGGTCCCGGCCTGGATGTCGCCCGCCTTCGCCACGTACGAGGCGCGCTCCAGGTACTCGTCGGGGTCGGAGGTGAGCAGCAGCTGGAGTGCGGGGTCCAGTCCCCCCGAGCGGTACTGGGCGGTGGCGAGCGAACCCAGGGCGTGCCGGGACTCGTTGAGGAGTCCGGTGCGGCGGGCGGCCTCGTCGCGCAGCGCGTCCACGGAACGGGCGGCGTCGGCGGCCTTCTCCTTGGCCCCGTTGTACTGCTCGGTGGCGACCTCGGCGTCCCGGTAGAGCTGGTCCACCTTGGACTTGACCTGGGACGCGGTGAGCGGCGGCTCCGCCCGGGCGGAACCGGTCGCGGCGGTCGCGGTGGCCGCCCCGGCGAGTGCCAGGGCGGCGGCGGAGCGGGCAGCAGAGCCGGCGAACAGGCGCTGCTTGGGCTTGCGGTGAGCTGCTTTCCGGTGCGCGGCCACGAGGGCTGCATCCTTCCTGTCGGCTGCCCGCCCGGGGTACCGGCGGGCCCGGCGGACCCCGGCGGCGCGCGCCTCATGGGGGAGGGCGGGCACCACCGGGATCGTTCGGCCAGGTGACCGGTGCCACCCGTCAAGGGGCGGCAAGGCGGGCCGATCACCTGGGAGGGACGCTAACCCCGGGGCAGGTCCAGAAGGCGTCATGATCGAAATTGACCTCCTGTGACGTTTCGCCTTCGGAGTGCGACCGGGGTGACGGCGGGAGATCCGGTCACTTTCGGGCAGCTTCGGGAAAAGGGCGCCAGCGGCACGGGTAAGCCCCACCTGACCGAAGAGGGGTGGTACAGCCGTCGTTAGGCTGCGGACATGTCTGTACTCATCCATGTCTTCGTCGCCCTGCACATCATCGGTATCGCCTCCCTGCTGGGCGGCTTCCTGACGCAGATGAAGGCGATGGGTGCCGGCACCGCCCGGTTCGTCCCCGCGATGCTGCACGGCGCGCTCACCATGCTCGTCACCGGCATCGCCCTCGTCGGCTTCCACCAGGCCGACGACAACCCGGTCAACAACGTCAAGATCGGCATCAAGCTGCTGATCCTCGTCGTGATCCTGGCCCTCATCTACCTCAAGCGCGACGAGGAGAAGGTGTCCAAGGGCGCCTTCGCCGCCGTGGGCGGCCTGACCGTCGCCAACATCTTCATCGCCACGCTCTGGACCTGATCCCTCCTCGGGACCGACCACCGCGAAGGACGCTTCTCCTGGGAATGCTCCTGAGCGGTGGGAGGCCGCCGCCCGCCCCGGTGCGCCGGTCGGAGCGGCCCGAACGGTGCGACGGGGTGCCACCGTCCCTCCGGATCAGCCCGGGCGGACGCTGCCGTAGATCGGCATGTAGTAGATCGACTCCTCGCGGACGTACGCACCCGGCTTCGGCGCGTGGACCATCATCCCGTCGCCCTTGTAGATGCCCACGTGGCTGATGTCGTCGTAGAAGAAGATCAGGTCCCCCGGCTGGAGGTCCGCCGTCGCGACCCTCGTACCCACGTTGACCTGGTCCCAGGTGGTACGCGGCAGGTCGACGCCCGCCTCCCGCCAGGCCGCCTGGGTCAGGCCGGAGCAGTCGTACGACGCGGGGCCGGTGGCTCCCCACACGTACGGCTTGCCGATCTGGGACTCGGCGAACGCCAGCGCCTGCGCGCCCTTGGTGGACGCGGACGTGGTCGAGCCGGTGGTGGTGCCGGTGCTGCCGGAGGCCGCCGTGTCCGAGCCCGCGGCTGCCTTCTCGGTGGCCTCCTTCTCGGCCGCCTCCTTCGCGGCGGCGGCCTGCTGGGCGGCGAGCTGCTCCGCCTTCTTCTTCGCCTCGGCCTCCTTCTTCCGCTCCAGCTCCGCCAGGCGCGCCTTCTCCTCGGCGGTCAGCTTCGACAGCAGCGTGCGCGCCTCGGACAGCTTGTTCTGCACGGTCTGCTTGCTGGTGCGCAGATCAGCCTGCGACTCGGTCAGCGCCTGCAGGCTCTCGGTCGCCTCCGTGCGCTTCTCGGCGGCGGCCAGCTGTTCCGTACGGAAGTCGGCGACCGCCTTCTCCTGCTGGCTGGTGCGCCGCTCCATCAGGTGGTCCTGGTCGAAGTACGACTGCGGGTCGTCCGCCAGGAAGAACGTCATGGTGGACGCCAGTCCGCCGCTGCGGTACTGGGCCGCCGCGTAGCTCCCCAGAGCGCGACGGGCCGCGTTGACCTTGTCCGCCCGCTGGGCCGCCTCCTCCAGCAGGGCGTCCACCTTGTCCTGCTGCCCGGCCGTGGCGTCCTTCGCGCGGTTGTACTCCTGCGTCGCGGAGCCCGCCTCGCGGTAGAGGTCGTCGACCTTCTTCCGTACGTCCTCGATGCTCGGCCTGGGCGCCGAGGGGGCGGCCGTCGCGCTCTGCGTGGAGAGCAGGGTCGCCGTGGCGAGCGCCACCGTGGTGAAGCCGACGGCCTGCGACGAGACGCGCACCGGGGTGCGGGGTTTGCGATGCGATGCCATGACGGCATCTCCTTCCGTGGGCCGCCCGCCCGGCGGGAATGACCGGGCACGGCATGGGGCGTCCGGTCTGCCGTGGGGGACGGGTCGTCCGGCTGAGCACGGTAGCCAAGCGGTGGGACGGCTGGGAAGGGCGATGAGCGATATGCCCGATACATTTTCGTGACCTTGGTCGCAGAGGTGCGCCCCGGGGCTGTGACGCGTCGTCCGTGCGGCGTCCGTACCGGGTCGGCATCGGGGTCCGTGCCAGGTCCGTACAGGGTCCGCGAGGGGGGATTTTTTCGCGCGCCGCGTACGGTCCTTGACACCCGGTGACGGGCGTCCGTCCACTCCGGCGAAGCCCGCCCGGACTGTCGGCCGGACACCCTAAACTCGACTAGCGATGAGCAGCCTCTTTGACGACAGTTTCCTGACCGGCCTCCAGCCCGTGGACGAGGGGCCCCCGCCGCCCCCCGAGGACCACGCGCCCGAGGAGGAGCCCGAGGGCCTCTTCGAAGGGCTCTTCGACGCGCCCCCGCCGCCCAGGGACGGGTACTACCGCGACGGCGCCCCGCGCCCGGTTCTCGACTCCGCCGCACTGCTCGACGGGCTCAACACCGAGCAGCGCGCCGCCGTCGTGCACGCCGGATCCCCGCTGCTCATCGTCGCGGGCGCCGGCTCCGGCAAGACCCGGGTGCTCACCCACCGCATCGCCCACCTGCTCGCCGAGCGCGGCGTGCACCCCGGGCAGATCCTGGCGATCACCTTCACCAACAAGGCCGCCGGTGAGATGAAGGAGCGGGTCGAGCAGCTCGTCGGGCCCCGCGCCAACGCCATGTGGGTCATGACCTTCCACAGCGCGTGCGTCCGCATCCTGCGCCGCGAGTCGAAGCGGCTCGGCTTCACCTCGTCGTTCTCGATCTACGACGCGGCCGACTCCAAGCGGCTGATGGCCCTGGTCTGCCGCGACCTGGACCTCGACCCCAAGCGCTACCCGCCGAAGTCGTTCACCGCCAAGGTCTCCAACCTCAAGAACGAGCTCATCGACGAGGAGACCTTCGCCGGGCAGGCCGCCGACGGTTTCGAGAAGACGCTCGCCCAGGCGTACGCGCTCTACCAGGCGCGGCTGCGCGAGGCCAACGCCCTCGACTTCGACGACATCATCATGACGACGGTCCACCTGCTCCAGGCGTTCCCCGACGTCGCCGAGCACTACCGCCGCCGCTTCCGGCACGTCCTGGTCGACGAGTACCAGGACACCAACCACGCCCAGTACACCCTGGTGCGCGAGCTGGTCGGACCGGCGGGCGAACACGACGCCCCCGGCGAGCTCTGCGTCGTCGGTGACGCGGACCAGTCGATCTACGCCTTCCGGGGCGCGACGATCCGCAACATCCTCCAGTTCGAGGAGGACTACCCGGACGCCACCACGATCCTGCTGGAGCAGAACTACCGCTCCACGCAGACGATCCTCTCGGCCGCCAACGCCGTCATCGAGCGCAACGAGAGCCGCCGCCCGAAGAACCTCTGGACCAACGCCGGAACCGGCACCCGCATCGCCGGGTACGTCGCCGACACCGAGCACGACGAGGCGCAGTTCGTCGCCGACGAGATCGACCGGCTCACCGACGCGGGCGACGCCAAGGCGGGCGACGTCGCGGTCTTCTACCGCACCAACGCCCAGTCCCGCGTCTTTGAAGAGATCTTCATCCGCGTCGGCCTGCCCTACAAGGTCGTCGGCGGGGTCCGCTTCTACGAGCGCAAGGAGGTCCGGGACATCCTGGCCTACCTCCGGGTGCTCGCCAACCCCGAGGACTCCGTACCGCTGCGCCGCATCCTCAACGTGCCCAAGCGCGGCATCGGCGACCGCGCCGAAGCGATGATCGACGCGCTCTCGCAGCGCGAGAAGATCTCCTTCGGGCAGGCGCTGCGCCGCGTCGACGAGGCGTACGGCATGGCGGCCCGTTCCACCAACGCCGTGAAGCGGTTCAACACGCTGATGGAGGAGCTGCGCACCGTCGTCGAGTCCGGCGCGGGCCCCGCGGTCGTGCTGGAAGCCGTCATGGAACGCACCGGCTACCTCGCCGAACTCCAGGCGTCCACCGACCCGCAGGACGAGACCCGCATCGAGAACCTCCAGGAACTCGCCGCCGTCGCCCTGGAGTTCGAGCAGGACCGGGCCCGCGCGGCGGCCGAGCCGGACGGCGACGGGGCGGGCGACGCCGCTGCCCCTGCCGACGCCGACGACGACGCGGAGGCGGCCGGGCCGTCCGGGACGCTCGCGGAGTTCCTGGAGAAGGTGGCCCTGGTCGCCGACTCCGACCAGATCCCCGACGAGGACGAGGACGGCTCCGGCGTCATCACGCTGATGACGCTGCACACCGCCAAGGGACTCGAGTTCCCCGTCGTCTTCCTCACCGGCATGGAGGACGGCGTCTTCCCGCACATGCGGGCGCTGGGCCAGGTCAAGGAGCTGGAGGAGGAGCGCCGCCTCGCGTACGTCGGGATCACCCGCGCCCGCGAACGCCTCTACCTCACCCGCGCGTCCATGCGGAGCGCCTGGGGCCAGCCCTCGTACAACCCGCCGTCGCGGTTCCTGGAGGAGATCCCGGACCAGCACCTGGAGTGGAAGCGGAAGGGGCCGATGGCCGCCTCGGCCGGACCCACCTCGGGGATCACCTCGTCCCTCTCCTCCTCCCGCGCCCGTTCCGGCCCCTCCGGCTTCGCGACCCGGCGCACCGGCGACAAGCCGGTGGTCACGCTGGTGGTTGGGGACCGGGTCACGCACGACCAGTTCGGCCTGGGCACGGTGACCGCCGTCGAGGGCTTCGGCGACCAGGCGAAGGCCACCGTCGACTTCGGCGACGAGCGGCCCAAGAAGCTGCTGCTGCGGTACGCCCCCGTCGAGAAGCTGTAGCGGCCGGCCGTCCTGAACACGCTGAAGGCCGGGCCTCCTAGGCCCGGCCTTCCGTGAACGCCCCGCGGACTACTGCGGGTCGAGTCCGTGGCTCGCCAGCCAGGGCAGCGGATTGACCGCCGAGCCGCCGCCGGGGCGCACCTCGAAGTGCAGGTGCGGGCCGGTGGAGTTGCCGGAGCTGCCGGAGTACGCGATGACGTCACCGGCCTTCACCGAACCCGAGCGGATCTTGGTGCTGCTCAGGTGGCAGTACCAGGTCTCGGTGCCGTCCTCCATGGTCACGATCGCCATGTTGCCGTAGGCGCTGTTCCACTGGGTGCGTACGGTGCCGTCGGTCGCGGCCATCACCGGAGTCCCGTACTGCACGGGGAAGTCGATCCCGGTGTGCACGGACATCCAGTTGACCCCGGCCTGACCGAAGTACGCGCTGAGCCCGTGCTGCGCCACCGGCAGCAGGTACTTGGGGCGGGCCGCCTCCTTGCGGGCGGCCTCCTCCTCGCGCTTCTTCTTCTCGGCGGCCTGCCGCTCCTTGAGGTCGATGCGCTCCTGCGTACGGCTGGCCCGGTCCCTGAAGTCCGCACCGGCGGCGTCGACCCCGGCGAGCTGGGTGTCCAGCTTGGTGTTGGACGCGAGCGCCTTCACGGCGCCCGTGTCGGCGGCGGCCATCGTCGTCGTGTCGTCCTTGGTCTCCTCGCCGCGCCCGAGCCCCCCGACCGAGGCCGCCGCGATCCCCGCGACGCCCATCACGCACGCGGACGGAACCGCGATCGTCAGCAGCGCGGACCGCTTGGCGGGCGTACGGCGACGGGTCCGGTTCCGGGCGGCGGAACGGCCCTCGGTCCGCACGTCGGTCCGCCCATCGGTCCGCACGTCGGGGGTGTACGGGTCGGGCCAGGAGTCAGGGAGGCCGGCGGCCGGGTCCTCGGACTCCGGGCCGGGCTCCTGCCCGGCGCCGGACGCGGTGTCCTGCGGGGCGTCGTCCTGTTCGGACCCGTGCTGTTCGGACCCGTGCTGTTCGGGCGCCCGGTGTTCGGGCGTCGCGTGTTCGGACGTCAGGTGTTCGGAGTCCGCCCGGTGTCGCTCGTCGGACGGGTAGGACATCTGTTCCGGGATGTACGCGGTCGCCCCGGGCGTGGCGTCGGGGCCCTCCGGTGCGGTGTTCCAGGCGGTCGCGTCGTAGGCGCCGCTGTCGTACGCGCCGGTGGCGAACGCGGTGGCGGCGTAGGCGGGGATGCCGTGGCCGGGGGTGTCGTGGACCGGGGTGCCGTAGGCGGGAGTGCCGTGGGCCGGGGTGTCGTATGCAGTGGACTCGTAGGCGGTGGTGTCGTAGCCGCTCGCCTCGAAGGTCCGGCTGTCGAAGGTGCCCGTGTCGCAGGCGCCGGTCGCGTAGGCGGTGGGCCCGTAGTGCGGGGCGTCGGTTCCGTAGGCGGAGGGGGCGGTGGCGTATCCGGTGCCGTCGTAGCCGCTGTGGTTCTCGCCGCCGTGGTTCTCGTACGTACCGGTGGCGGTGGCCGTCTGGTACGTCCCCGTCCCGTACAGCGCCGACTCGAAGGTGGTGGTGGGGAAGGCCCCGGTGTCGGTGAAGGCCCACTGGCCGGTCGTGGTGTGGGTCGCGGCCTGTTGCCAGCCGCTGGAGTCCCACTGCCCGGTCCCGTCGGGCGAGCCGGCCGGGCTCGTGGGCCAGCTGCCGGTGGTGTCGTACGGATGGTGGTGCGCGGCCCCGGACTCGTCCGCGTAGCCGGCGTACGTGCCGGTGTGCGCGCCGGTGTGTCCGCCGTCGTGCGTGCCGCTCGCCCAGGAGGAGCCGGCGGCGTAGGAGGTGTCCTGACCGGGATACGTGCCGTGCTGGGCGGGCGTGGGGACCGCCGCGAAATCGCTGTCGTATCCGGAACCGGGGGCGACGCCCTGCTCGCCGGGGTACGTCCCGTAGAGCGGACCGGCAGGGTAACTGCCTGTCTGTGACGCGTCGTATCCGGCGTACCCGGCGTGGGTGTGCTGGTCGTTCACCAACTTCTCTCTCGCCTCGGCAGCAGGACCAGTCCGGAGTTCAGTGGGGTGAGCCCCGGGGAAGCAGTGGCCGCGACTGTACCTGGCGGTGTGTGACGGCCACAATCTTCGGAAGGGTTTGGTCTCGGGGGAACCGGGCATTCGGGCGCCTTTCGGCGCAGCCGAGACCCGTTGTTGGCGTTACGTTCGAGGAATCCGTTCTGATTTCCGTCGGTCATGGTGACGGAACGTAATCGCAGTGGTCGGTGCGGTGGGGGATCGGTGTTCGATCGGCGTGGAGGGGGAGATTCGGTGGACGGGACAGCGCGGTGCGGCGGAGGCGAGGGCTATGCCCTCAGGTCCGACGAGGACGAGAGCGACTTCTGGGGCTTCGCACGCGGCGTCGAGGGGCTGTTCACGCCGGTCGGCGAGGGGGCCGAGGCGGGAGAGGCCGAGGCGGGAGAGGACGAGGCGGGGGAGCGCCGGGTGCTTCTCACCGGCTGCCGTCCGGAGGGCGGCCTGCTGAAGGCCCTCGGCCACATCGGTGGCCGACGGGCCGGGGCGGGGAACGCCTGGCTCTCCTTCCTCGACCCGGACGGCGCGGTCATCGGGAGCTACTTCGTCAACACCGTGATCGCCATGGACGTGCGGCCCTCCGCCCACGGCGCCGGGCTGGTGGACCTGAGCGTCGAGCTGTGGTGCGGCGACGCCATGCCCGGCTCGGACGCGGTGTGGGAGATCGTCCGAGCCGGTGGACCGGACCGCCCGGGCCTCTGGCGCGGGCTCTCCACCGCCGAGCAATGGGCCTGGCTGTCCGTGGCGTTGTGGTCCCACGAGTGGCGTCGGCAGGGGAAGGCGGACGCGCCGAAGGGGCGGACGGTCACCCTGGACGGCCGGTACACCGTCGACCCGAACAGCTTCTGGTGCGCGATCGGCGAGGCCGTCAACGGGCCTGGCGGGTACTTCGGTTGGAACCTGGACGCGCTGAACGACTGCCTGTTCGGCGGCTGGGGCGCCGCCCCCGGATTCACCCTCGACTGGGTGAACTCGGCTGACGCGCGAGCGCGGTTGACGGAAGCGGTGCCCTCGGGCGACGGCGAGGTCACGCTCTTCGACGTGATCCTGCAGGTCTTCGAAGGGCGGGGCGTAACCGTCGTACTGCTGTGAGGGTCGTACCGCGGTGAGGTGGGCGGGGCCCGGTCTTCCCGGGCCGCGCCATCTGTTCCCTCAGGCCACGGTGGCGCCACCCGTCGCGCCGCCCGCGATGCCCCCCGTGGTGGCGGTGGAGCCGGGGAAGTCGAGCACCTGGCGGATGCGGGCGGCGACCGCCGGGTGCACGGGGAGCGCGAGGTGGCCGATACCCGTGACCCGTACGTTCTCCGCGTCGAGATCGGGGTGGTCGATGCACGCGGTGCGTACGGGCACCATCACCCGGTCCAGCTCGCTCCAGAACGAGACGAAGTGCGTCCGGCACCCGGGCGCCGGGGTGCGCAGCTCCTCGATGAAATCGGAACCGGCGCGCATCTGCCGCACGATCGGGTGGGCGCTCGCCAGCGGGGCGACGGCGGTGCCGCCGTGCGGGGTGCCGAGGGTGACCAGCACGCGGACCCGGTGGTCACCGCCGAGGCACTGTACGTAGTACCGGGCGATCAGGCCGCCCAGGCTGTGCCCCACGATGTCCACCCGCCGGTGGCCGGTGCGCTCGCAGATCTCCTCGACGTGCCGCCCGAGCAGCTCGGCTGCCGCACGGATGTCGCAGGTCAGCGGAGAGTAGTTGAGCGATTCCAGATGGCGTCTGCCGTGCCGGGCGAGCGAGCGGCGGAGCAGTACGAAGACGGAGCGGTTGTCGATGAACCCGTGCAGCAGCACCACCGGCGGCCGGTCGTCCTCCCGGGCCGGGGGCAGCGCGGCCACGCCCGAAGGCAGCGCGTCGAGGTCCTGCTCGATGCCGGGAGTGGTCCTACGGCGCTCCGGGGTGAGGCCGGTCGGGTAGAAGAGCACGTGTCCGGCGAGGATCGCCAGATCCAGCGCGGTGGCCCTGAGCAGCGCGGACGAGGAGCGCAGGCCCTGCGGTGACGGCAGGCGCAGCAAGCGTGGCAGACGCGGCAGCAGGGTGAGCAAAGGCAACAGATTCATGGCCGACCTCCTGCACCGGCACGCGCGAACAGCTTCGGTCCCGCGCGCCTTCAGGGGGTGCCGTGGCGAGGTCGCGACCGGCCCGGTCGGCCGCCGGCGAACGCTCGTGCCGGTCGGACCGCTCTTCCGGTGCCCGGACCACCTGGTGGGGTCCGGGTGGCCGTCCGTCTCTTTCGTCGCTTCTCTCAGCTCCGGTGGCTGCGCCGGTCCGGAGCGGGCCCGACGGCCGGGATTTCCGGCCTGCTGCCGTCCGTTCCCCCGGCGGCCCTGGTCGGACGGCCGGGGGAACGGACGCTCGCGGGGGCCGCACCTCCGCGCCGTGCGGCTGACGGCGCGGGTGTGCGGCGACCTCTGGCGGCTCCCCTTACGGCCGTCCCCAGGTGGCGGGTGTGCGCCACTCGGTGTAGGGGGCGGGCGTACGGCGAACATGTCCCACAAGGAGATTTCCCCCCTCACGTCCTTCACGAAACGGGACGCGACGGGGAAGGATGCTGAGGATAACGTTCGTTCACATCCGTGGAGCGTCGGCGCGAGGACAGCGCGGGAGCCGCGTGAGCTGCGTGAGCCGGTGCGGGAGCGGGCTCGGGCGGAGCGCGGGACGGTGCGGGAGAGCGCGGCCGGTGGTGCGGGAGACCAGATGGAGGCAGTGATGGGTGTGTCCGGTCCGATTCGTGTGGTGGTGGCCAAGCCGGGGCTCGACGGCCACGACCGGGGGGCCAAGGTGATCGCACGGGCACTGAGGGACGCCGGAATGGAGGTCATCTACACCGGTCTCCACCAGACCCCGGAGCAGATCGTGGACACCGCCATCCAGGAGGACGCCGACGCCATCGGACTGTCGATCCTCTCCGGCGCCCACAACACGCTGTTCGCCAAGGTGATCGAGCTGCTGCGGGAGCGGGAGGCCGAGGACATCAAGGTCTTCGGCGGCGGGATCATCCCGGAGGAGGACATCCCGCCGCTCAGGGAACTGGGGGTCGCCGCGATCTTCACCCCGGGCGCGACCACCACCGCGATCGTCGACTGGGTCAACGCGAACGTCCCCCACCCGGCGGACGCCTGACACCGGCGGGTGCGCGGCGGTGGCCGGCCGGTCGCACGCGGCTCGCCGCTCGCCGCCCGCTCGCCGCTCGTTCGCGCCCGCTTGCCGCTTGCCGCTTGCCGTTTGCCGCTTGTTCGCAGCTCGCCGCCCGCTCGCCGCAGGGTGCTTGCCGAAGCGTGCCCCCTGCTGCGGGTCAGGGTCGGGACTGCGGGTCAGGGCCGGGCCGGGGCCAGTTCGGCCTCCATGGCGGCCCGCAGCCGGAGGGTGGAGACCAGGCGCTGGAAGGCCTCCGACCAGTAGCCGCCCGCCCCCGGTGAGGCGTCCTCGCGTTCGTCCTCCGGGGTGGTGAGCACCTCCAGCCGGTCGGCCTCGCCGGGGTCGAGGCAGCGCTCGGCCAGGCCCATGACTCCGCTGAAGCTCCAGGGGTAACTGCCCGCCTCGCGGGCGATGTCCAGCGCGTCGACGACCGCGCGTCCGAGCGGCGCCGCCCAGGGCACGGCGCACACGCCCAGCAGTTGGAACGCGTCGGAGAGGCCGTGGGCCGCTATGAAACCGGCCGCCCACGCGGCGCGTTCCTCCCGGGGGAGGGTCGCGAGGAGCTTGGACCGCTCGGCCGGCGAGTCGGTCCCGGTGGCGTCCGCCGGAGGTGAGGCGGGGGTGCCGAGCAGCGCCCGCGCCCACTCCTCGTTCCGTTGCCGTACGGCGGCACGGCACCAGGCGGCGTGCAGGTCGGCAGCCCAGTCGTCGGCCACCGGCAGCCCCACCAGCTCCCGCGCCGTACGTCCGCCGAGTCTGGCGGGCCAGGTGGCGAGCGGGGTCGACTCGACCAACTGCCCGAACCACCAAGACCGTTCGCCCTTCCCGGCGGGCGGTGCCGGGATCACCCCGTCCCGTTGCATTCCCGCGTCGCACTCGTGCGGTGCCTCTATGTACAAGGACGGCCCGCCTGGCGGGGTGCCGGTCCCGCCGGGGGCGGGCTTCCCACCGCCGACCCTGCGGTCCAGGCTGACGCAGGAGACCGCGCGGGCGGCCATCCGACGGCCCAACGCGGTGTCGGGCAGGGCGGAGAGGAGCTCGGCGGCGGTGGCGCGGACGTTGCGGCTGCGGTCGCCGAGCGCCTCTTCCAGGAAATCCTCGTCCGCCCCGGAGAGCTTGGCGCGGAGCGTGTCCAGGAACATCAGACGGTCCTCCGCGCGCTCACCGGACCAGCTCCCGGCGAGCAGTTCCCGGGCCGCGTCCGGATCGCGGAGCCGTACGGCACTGAGCAGCGCGATCCGCTCCGTGAACAGTCCCTCCTCCCACAGTTCGCGCACCGCGTCCGCGTCGGCGCCGCCGCCGGGTCCGCCCCGGAGAGCGGCCTGCGGAGCGCCGTCGCGCAGAGCGAACCGCCAGTCCGTGTTCAGACCGGCCAGCCAGCGGCCGCGCGGACCGGCGAAGGCCAGTGCGTGCGGCCGCAGATCGGTACGTGCCCGCGCCGCGTCCATCAGGGGCGGGAGCAACGCCGCGGGGGCGCGGTAACCGTGGCGGTTGGCGGCGGCCAGCCACTGCGGGATCAGCTCCGTCAGATCGGGGGCCGTACCCCGCCTGCCGGTGTGGGGGCCGCCCGCCCGGTCCGTGAGGAGCTGCACGAGTCTGCGGCGGGCCGCCGGGGGCAGCGGCGGGCGGGGGTCCTCGGGGGCCCGGTCGGGGAGCGCCCCGGCCACGGCGGGGCGCAGTCCCGCCCGGCGGCGCACGGCGTGCACCGCGGCCGCGTCCAGCAGCGCGGCCGGTCCGCCGGACCCGCCGTCCGGGGAGTGCGCCGGGCGGCGGTCCGTACCGAGCAGGGCGCGGGTGACCAGCTCGTCCCACTCCTCTCCCCGCCGGTGGGGCGGGGAGCCGTCCGGGTGCGGGGCGTGGTGGTGCGGGGTGGCCGGATGGGCCGAGCCGGTGGGGTGGGCCGAGCCGGTGGGGTGGTCCGGGGCGTCGGCATGGTCCTGGGCGTCGGCATGGTCCTGGGCGTCGGCGTGGGCCGGGGCATCGGCGTGGGCCGGGGCGTGCGAGTGGTCGCGGTCCGGGCAACGGGAGCCGGACGGGGGCGGGTTCGTGGCGGTCATCGTTCACCTCCGGCAGACGGGTCAATGGGTGGCGGGTGGCGGGTACGGCTACGGGGACGGGTACGGCTACGGGGCGGGGTGGCGGGGCTCCGGCTGCGCGCTCGGTGGTCAGGCCAGGGCGACGGTCCCGCCCCGGCCGTCACCCTCGCCGTCGCCCTCACCTTCTCCGGCGGACCAGGCTGTCAGCGGGGCGAAGCCGCGGGGGCCCAGCTCGCCGAAGACCGTGACCGGGCCGCCGCCCGAGAGCGCGGCCAGCCGCCAGAGCCCCGGCCGGGAGCGCGGGTTTCCCGCCACCGGCAGGGCGCTCCCGGTCTCCTCGTCGGCGAGCTGCCAGTGGCCGGAGGCGGGGACGGGTATCACCGCGCCCAGCACCACCGGATGCCGCTCCGCCCAGGGGTCCTCGCCCAGCGCGCGGCCGTATCCGGCGAGGGCCTCGGCGGGGGACACCCCCGGCGGAGGTGTACGGGCGGACTCCGGGGTGCCGAACACCGTCCCCAGCTCCGCCCGTCGGCCCGCACCCGGATGGGGTGTCACCTCCGCGTCCAGAACCGTGCCCACCGGGAGGGACAGCTCCGGGGTGCGGCCCCCCGGGCCGTAGGAGAGCAGCACCGCCGTGCGGCCCGACCCCGCTCCGTACAACCAGATACGGCGGGTGACGAGCCTGCCGTCCGAGGTGTCGTACCGGGCGAGCACCTGCCAGTGGTCGCGCACCGGCGGGCCGTCCGGCGCCGAGGGGAGGCCCACCCGGGTGCGGACCGTCGCCGACAGCGGTGCGGGCAGTCGATCCCGGCCCAGCCAGGCGGTGTTGAGCAGATGGAGCAGCCCGCACTCCTCCAGCATCCGCGCCGGCCACCCCGGACCGGACGCGGCCAGGGCGCCCAACTCGCGCACCCGTGCGGCGAGTCCGGGTGCCTGGGCGTCGACCATCCGGGCGGCGGTCTCCTCCCAGCGGTCGTGGCCGGACTGCCCGGACACTGCGAGGCCGGTGCGCAGCAGGTCGGTGAGGCGCTCCTCCAACTCCCGCGCACCGTCGGTGATCCGGGCGGCCCTCCGCTCGGCACGCCTGCGCGCCGCCTCGGCGTCGGCCGGGGCGGCAGGGGTGCGTCCCGCCGGTTCGGCGGTCCGCGCGGACTCTCCCTCATGAGACAGCAGCATGGCAACGACGGTAGGACCCCCCACTGACAATCGCCCTGACCTGCGGTGACGGTGAGTGAGGGATCGATTGTCAGTGGGGTGGTGCACGGTGGTGGCACACATCGGACCGAGCGATCTGGAGGGGGAACCATGACCGTGTACGAACGGGCCGGGGAATCCGCGGCCACCGGGCACGCGTCCGTGCCGGGCGGCGCGTCGGACGGCGGAAGGCGGGGCACCGACGCTCCCGCGGGGGCGCCGGTGGACGGTGCACCGGCGGACGGGGCGCTGCCGGACGGCGCGTTGCCGGGCGGGGTGCCGGCCGGCGCGGGCGTGCGGGCGCTCCGGCCGCACGCCGAAGACGCCTTCGCCGACGAGCTCAAGGCGCTGGCCGCCGCCGACGACCGCCCCAGACCTGCCCGTTGGCGCCTCTCGCCGTGGGCCGTCGCCACCTATCTGCTCGGCGGCACACTCCCGGACGGCACGGTGATCACCCCCAAGTACGTGGGCCCGCGGCGGCTCGTCGAGGTCGCCGTGAGCACGCTCGCCACCGACCGCGCCCTGCTGCTCCTCGGGGTGCCCGGGACCGCCAAGACCTGGGTTTCCGAGCATCTCGCGGCGGCCGTCAGCGGCGACTCGACGCTCCTCGTCCAGGGCACCGCGGGCACGCCCGAGGAAGCGATCCGGTACGGCTGGAACTACGCGCAGTTGCTCACCCACGGTCCGAGCCGGGCGGCCCTGGTGCCCGGCCCGGTGATGCGCGCCATGGCGGAGGGGCGTACCGCCCGGGTGGAGGAGCTGACCCGCATCCCGGCCGACGTGCAGGACTCGCTCATCACGATCCTCTCGGAGAAGACCCTGCCCGTCCCCGAACTGGGCCAGGAGGTCCAGGCGGTCCAGGGGTTCAACCTCATCGCCACCGCCAACGACCGCGACCGGGGCGTCAACGAGCTGTCCAGCGCGCTCCGCCGCCGCTTCAACACCGTCGTGCTGCCGCTCCCGGCGACGCCCGAGGACGAGGTGGACATCGTCTCGCGCCGCGTCGACCAGCTGGGCCGCGCCCTGGACCTGCCGGCCGCCCCCGAGGGGACGGCCGAGATCCGGCGCGTCGTCACCGTCTTCCGGGAACTCCGCGACGGAGTCACCACGGACGGCCGCACCCGGGTCAAGTCCCCCTCGGGGACGCTCTCCACCGCCGAGGCGATCTCCGTCGTCACCCACGGCCTCGCGCTCGCCGCCCACTTCGGCGACGGCACCCTGCGCCCGGGCGACGTGGCCGCCGGAATCCTCGGCGCGGTCGTCCGGGACCCGGCGGCGGACCGGGCCGTCTGGCAGGAGTACCTGGAGACGGTCGTGCGCGAACGGGACGGCTGGAAGGACTTCTACCGCGCCTGCCGCGAGGTCGCGCCATGACCCCGGCGCCGGTGACCCCCACGCCCGGGACCCCGGCAACGGCCGCGACCCTGGATCCGGCGCGCACGACCCCGGCGCGCACGACCCCGGCCGACCGGGCCGCCGGGCCGCTGCTGCTGGGCGTGCGGCACCACGGCCCGGGGTCGGCGCGGGCGGTGCTGGCCGCGCTGGAGGCGGTGGAGCCGCGTGCCGTGCTGGTCGAAGGGCCGCCGGAGGCCGACGCGTTGCTGGCCTTCGCCGCCGACCCGGAGATGCGGCCCCCGGTGGCGCTGCTCGCGCACGCCGAGGACGATCCGGGGCTGGCCTCGTTCTGGCCGATGGCGGAGTTCTCACCGGAGTGGGTCGCGATCCGCTGGGCGCTCGCACACGGTGCGGCCGTCCGCTTCGTCGACCTGCCCGCCGCCCACTCGCTGGCGCTCGCGGCGGCCGCCCAGGGCGAAGGGGACGAGGAAACCTCGCCCGCCCCGCCCGACCCGATCGCGCTGCTGGCCGAAGCCGCCGGATACGACGACCCCGAGCGATGGTGGGAGGACGTGGTCGAACACCGGCCCTCGGTACCCGGCGCCGACCCCGTCGCCCCGTTCGCCGCGCTGGCCGGGGCGATGGCGGCGCTGCGCGAGACGTACGGCGACGGCGGGCACCCCCGCGACGCCGTGCGCGAGGCGTTCATGCGTATCCAGCTCCGGGCGGCACGGAAGGAGTTCGGCGACGAGGTCGCGGTCGTCTGCGGCGCCTGGCACGTGCCCGCCCTCGCCGCCCGGACGACCCTCACCGCCGACCGCGCGCTGGTGAAGGGACTCCCCAGGGTGAAGACCGGCATGACCTGGGTGCCCTGGACGCACCGACGGCTTGCCCGCCGCAGCGGATACGGCGCCGGCATCGAGGCACCCGGCTGGTACGCCCACCTCTTCCGCGCCCCCGACCGGCCCGTCGAGCGCTGGATGACGAAGGTCGCGGGGCTGCTGCGGGACGAGGACCGGTTCGTCTCCCCGGCCCATGTCATCGAGGCGGTACGGCTCGCCGGGACGCTCGCGGCACTGCGCGGGCGCCCGCTCGCCGGACTCGCCGAGGCCACCGACGCGGTCCGGGCCGTCATGTGCGACGGGTCCGACGTGCCCCTCGCGCTCGTCCACGACGGACTCGTCGTCGGCGCCGCGCTCGGCGAAGTACCGGACGGCGCACCGGCCGTGCCGCTCCAGCGGGACCTGACCCGGCAGCAGCGCACCCTGCGCCTGAAGCCGGAACCGCCCGACCGTGAGGTGGAGCTCGACCTCCGCCGGGAGAGCGACGCGGCGCGGAGCCTGCTGCTGCACCGGCTGCGGCTCCTCGCCGTGGACTGGGGCGAGCCGGTGGCGGGCCGGGGGAGCACCGGCACCTTCCGGGAGACCTGGCGGCTGCGCTGGGAGCCGGAGCTCTCGGTCCGGATCGCGGAGGCGGGCACCTGGGGCACCACCGTGCTCACCGCCGCCACCGCAAAGGCCGAGGCCGAGGCCGCTCTGGCGACGACCCTCGGCGAGGTCACCGCCCTCGCCGAACACTGCCTCCTCGCCGGTCTGCCCGGCGCGCTGCCGGTGGTGATGCGGGCCCTGGCGGACCGGGCCGCGCTCGACGCGGACGTCTCCCATCTCGCCGAGGCCCTGCCCGCGTTGGCCCGCTCGCTGCGGTACGGGGACGTACGCGCCACGGACACCGCCGCTCTCGGCGAGGTCGCCGCCGGACTGGCGGCACGGATCTGCGTCGGGCTGCCCGCCGCCTGCACGGGTCTGGACACCGACGGCGCGGAGGCGATGCGCCGCGCGGTGGACGAGGTGCACGGCGCGATCGCCCTCCTGGCACCCCCGGACGGACCCGCGCACGGGCTCCGGGACCGCTGGGCGGCGGTGCTCGGCAAGCTGTCGGCCCGGGACACGGTCGCCGGGACCGTACGGGGCCGCGCGACCCGGCTGCTGCTGGACGAGGGCCGGCTCGGGGACGGCGAGGCGGCGCGGCTCATGGGCCTCGCCCTCTCGCCCGGCACTCCGCCCCCGCACGCCGCCGCGTGGATCGACGGCTTCGTCGGGGGAGCTTCCGGCGGCGGGATGCTCCTCGTGCACGACGAGCGCCTCTTCGCCCTCGTGGACGGCTGGCTGACCGGCGTACCCGAGGACGCCTTCACGGACGTGCTGCCGCTGCTCCGCCGTACGTTCTCCGCGTACGAACCGGGAGTCCGGCGCACCTTGGGGGAGCTGGCCCGCCGGGGCCCGGCCGGAGCCGGGCGGGCCCGGGGGCCCGGCACCGGGGCGGCGCTGCCCGGCTTCGGCCCGGAGCTGGACGGGCCCCGCGCCGACGCCGTACTCCCGGTGCTCCGCCTCGTCCTCGGCGCCGAACGCGTACCGGCGCGCTTCGAGCACACCGAGACCGACCGACCGGCCGCGACCGACCGGGGCCGAGCCGGACCGAACCCGCCCGGCCCTCCCGTGTACAGGAGTTGATCGACCGTGACGGAACACGTTCCCGTACCCGGACGGGCCCCGGGGACCCGACAGCCCCGGCCCGCGCGGGCGCCCGGCGACGAGCGGGCCAGGCGGTGGCGGCTGGTGCTGGGCTCCGACAGCGCGGAGTCCACCGGCCACGCTCCCGAGGGCCGGGACGCGGCGATGGACCGCACTCTCACCGCGCTCTACGGCGGCGGGAAGAGCCCGGGCGCCCGGAGCCCCGGCGAACGCGGGGCCGGACTCGGCGCGTCCGCTCCCGCCGCCGCCCGCTGGCTCGGCGACATCCGTACGTACTTCCCCGCCCCGGTCGTCCAGGTCATGCAGCGGGACGCCATCGAGCGGCTCGGCCTCGCCGCCCTGCTGCTGGAACCCGAGATGCTCGACGCGGTCGAGGCCGACGTCCACCTCGTCGGCACCCTCCTCCAGCTCGGCGGCGCGATGCCGGAGACGACCCGGGAGACGGCCCGCGCCGTGGTGCGCAAGGTCGTCGCCGACCTGGAGAGGAGGCTGGCCGGCCACACCCGGGCAACCCTCACCGGCGCTCTCGACCGGTCCGCGCGGACCGGCAGTCCGCGCCACCGCGACATCGACTGGAACCGCACCGTCCGCGCCAACCTCAGGCACTGGGTACCGCTCCCGGGCTCGGACGTCACGGGCGGCGAGGACGGCGCGGACGGCAGCGGTACGGGCGGTGCGCTCGGCGCGGGCACCGTGGTCCCGGAGCGGCTCATCGGTTACGGCCGGGCGGGCCGTGCCGTCCGCAAGGAGGTCGTCCTCTGCGTCGACCAGTCCGGTTCGATGGCCTCCTCCGTCGTCCACGCGGCCGTCTTCGGGGCGGTTCTCGCCTCGATGCGTTCGCTGGACACCCGGCTGATCGTGTTCGACACCGCCGTGGTCGACCTCACCGACCAGCTGGACGACCCCGTCGACGTGCTCTTCGGCACCCGGCTCGGCGGCGGTACGGACATCAACCGGGCGCTCGCCTACTGCCAGGCGCGCCTCACCCGCCCCGCCGACACCGTCGTCGTCCTGATCAGCGACCTCTACGAAGGCGGGATGCGCGACGGGATGATCCGGCGGGTCGCGGCGATGAAGCGGTCCGGAGTGGAGTTCGTGGCGCTGCTCGCGCTCTCGGACGAGGGAGCGCCCGCCTACGACCGCGACCACGCGGCCGCGCTCGCCGCCCTCGGGGTCCCCGCCTTCGCCTGCACCCCGGACCTCTTCCCCGAGGTGATGGCGGCGGCCCTGGAGAAGCGTCCCCTGCCGGTCCCGGAGCGGTAGGGCGGGGGCCGGGGGTGTCCTTCGCACGAGCCGGGCGGGTGGTTCCTCGGCTGGTTCCCCGGCTCGCTCCCCGGGTGGTTCATCTCTCACCGATCCGGCGGTTGGCCCGGCGCCCGCCGGGCCGCAGCCCCGCCCGTTCCCCCGCAACCCCCGCTGACCAGCGCCCCCGCAGGCCCGGCGGTGTGCCGTTTTGTCCCCTGCACCCCGGTCACCAGGGGCATCTGTGACCGTAATCACCGCTCGTGCGGGATCTCCGATTTATGGTCGGACGGAGCGCGGGGATAACCTGCCGGATGGACATGCCGCGTACTGGACTCCGTGTACGCATTCCTTGGTGACAGCGCAGTCACGTTTGCCCCTCGCGGCACGCCCACGCATCAAACCAACCGCGAGACCACTAAAAGGGACGGACGCGCGTGGACCTGTTCGAGTACCAGGCGAGGGACCTCTTCGCCAAGCACGGTGTACCGGTGCTGGCCGGTGAAGTCATCGACACGCCTGAGGCAGCCCGCGAGGCGACCGAGCGGCTGGGCGGCAAGTCCGTCGTCAAGGCGCAGGTCAAGGTCGGAGGCCGTGGCAAGGCCGGTGGCGTCAAGCTCGCCGCCAACCCGGACGAGGCAGTCGCCCGGGCGACCGACATCCTCGGCATGGACATCAAGGGCCACACGGTCCACAAGGTGATGATCGCCGAGCTGTCTCCGGAGATCGAGGCGGAGTACTACGTCTCCTACCTCCTCGACCGCACCAACCGCACCTTCCTGGCCATGGCCTCGGTGCAGGGCGGCATGGACATCGAGGAGGTCGCGGAGAAGACCCCCGAGGCCCTCGCGAAGGTCCCGGTCAACGCCGTCGACGGCGTCGACATCGTCAAGGCCCGCGAGATCGTCGCTCTGGCGAAGTTCCCGGCCGACGTGGCCGAGGGTGTCGCCGAGGCTCTGGTCACCCTGTGGAAGACCTTCGTCGCCGAGGACGCGCTCCTCGTCGAGGTCAACCCGCTGGTGAAGACCAAGGACGGCCGCATCCTGGCCCTGGACGGCAAGGTCTCGCTCGACGAGAACGCCGACTTCCGCCAGCCCGGCCACGAGGCCCTCGAGGACAAGGCCGCGGCCAACCCCCTCGAAGCCGCCGCGAAGGCCAAGAACCTCAACTACGTCAAGCTCGACGGCGAGGTCGGCATCATCGGTAACGGTGCCGGTCTGGTCATGTCGACCCTGGACGTCGTCGCGTACGCCGGTGAGAACCACGGCAACGTGAAGCCCGCCAACTTCCTCGACATTGGTGGCGGCGCCTCCGCCGAGGTCATGGCGAACGGCCTGGAGATCATCCTCGGCGACACCGACGTCAAGTCCGTGTTCGTCAACGTCTTCGGTGGCATCACCGCCTGCGACGAGGTCGCCAACGGCATCGTCCAGGCGCTCGCGCTGCTGGAGAGCAAGGGCGAGAAGGTCGAGAAGCCGCTCGTCGTGCGTCTCGACGGCAACAACGCGGAGCTGGGTCGCAAGATCCTTTCCGACGCCAACCACCCGCTGGTCCAGCGCGTGGACACCATGGACGGCGCGGCCGACAAGGCCGCCGAGCTCGCCGCGGCTGCGAAGTAAGGACGAGGGACTCCACACCATGGCTATCTTCCTCACCAAGGACAGCAAGGTCATCGTCCAGGGGATGACCGGCGCCACGGGCATGAAGCACACCAAGCTCATGCTGGCCGACGGCACCAACATCGTCGGTGGCGTGAACCCGCGCAAGGCCGGCACGACCGTCGACTTCGACGGCACCGAGGTTCCGGTCTTCGGCTCCGTCGCCGAGGCGATGGAGAAGACGGGCGCCGACGTGTCCGTGCTCTTCGTGCCGCCGGCCTTCGCGAAGGCCGCCGTCGTCGAGGCGATCGACGCCGAGATCCCCCTCGCCGTCGTCATCACCGAGGGCATCGCCGTCCACGACTCCGCCGCCTTCTGGGCGTACGCGGGCTCGAAGGGCAACAAGACCCGGATCATCGGCCCGAACTGCCCGGGTCTGATCACCCCCGGCCAGTCCAACGCCGGCATCATCCCGGGCGACATCACCAAGCCCGGCCGCATCGGTCTCGTGTCCAAGTCCGGCACGCTGACCTACCAGATGATGTACGAGCTCCGTGACATCGGCTTCTCCTCCGCCGTCGGCATCGGTGGCGACCCGGTCATCGGTACGACGCACATCGACGCCCTCGCGGCGTTCGAGGCGGACCCCGAGACCGACCTCATCGTCATGATCGGTGAGATCGGTGGCGACGCCGAGGAGCGTGCCGCCGACTTCATCGCGAAGAACGTCACGAAGCCGGTCGTCGGCTACGTCGCGGGCTTCACCGCGCCCGAGGGCAAGACCATGGGCCACGCGGGCGCCATCGTCTCCGGCTCCTCCGGCACCGCCGCCGCGAAGAAGGAGGCCCTCGAGGCCGCCGGCGTGAAGGTCGGCAAGACGCCGACCGAGACCGCCAAGCTGGCGCGCGAGATCCTCGGCGCCTGATCACGGTCACCGCGACGGCCCCGCCGCCGCACCCCGTGTGAACGCGTCACAACGGCGCGGGCCCGTACCCCTGGCACCAGGGGTACGGGCCCGCGCCGTTTCCGTACGGCCCCGCCGGTTGGGCCGGTGGACCGGCGGACGTCAGTGGATCAGTGGCACCAGGCGTTCCGGGCCGTGGGTGAGCTCCTCGCGGAGTGACTGCTGGAGTTCCAGGTCCTGCTCGGTCAGGTGCTGCGGGCCGCCGCGCGGGGGTACGCCCCCGACGCGCTGGGCGGGGGAGAGGGGTTCCTCGTACCGGGTCGGCGCGGTGTGCAGGGTGAAGGCGGTCGCGCCGATGAGCAGGGCGGCGAAGGCGATGGCCGCCCTGGTCCAGAGCTGGGCCTTGCGCTCGCTCCCGGCGCGTACGGCCTTCGGGGCGGGCAGGGCCGGCGGCGGTTCGAGGGCGGCCAGGGAGTGGAGCCGCTCGCGCAACCGGTCGGAGAGCTCCGTGGACGACGGGGCCTCGGCCAGTTCGGGCAGCCGCTCGGCGAGGGTGGCCCGCGCGTTGACCAGCCGCCCGGCGGCGGCCGGAGTGCTCGCCTCCGTCTCGGCCGCCGTCTCCGGCAGGTCGAGCCCGACCCCGTCGTAGAGCAGCACCGTCCGGCGGGAGGACGGCGGCAGCGCGAGAAACGCCTCCAGCAGCGCCCGCCGCTCCGGATCGGCGGGGGGCGCGTCCGGATGGCGGTGGGCGCGGCGCACCCGGTGCCAGGGCGACAGCGCGTACTCGTGAGCGGCGGCCCGCACCCACCCCGCCGGATCCCGGTCCACGGCGACTTCCGGCCACCGCTCCCACGCCGTGTGGAACGCGCGCTCCACGGACTCCTGGGAGAGGTTCCGGCGCCCCGTCAGCAGATAGGCCTGGCCGACCAGTCCGGGGGCGGTCCGCTGGTAGAGCGCGTCGAACGCCCCCTCCGGGGTCGGCCCCGGAGGCACGTCGGGCACGTCGGACGTGTCGGAGGTATCGGAGGTATCGGATGTGTCGAGCGCGTCGGACGCGTCGGGATCGGGTGGATCGGGTGGATCGGGCGGATCGGGTACGGGCGCGGCCTCGTCCGGAGCGGTGGCCGGGGCGGACCCGCCCGTCACCGCCTCGGCCGACTCCGACTCCGACTCCGTGGCCGTGGCCGGTTCCGGGCTGCGGCCGCGCGACCGGGCCGAGGAGCCCCGGCGGGCGGGGCGCTGGTCGGCGTACCCGATGAGCTGGGCGTACGCCGCGCGTTTGCGTCCTTGCGGGGCCGTACGTCCGGACTCCCAGGACCGGACGGTGGCCGGGGTGACGCCGACCGCGGAGGCCACCTGTTCCTCGCTCAGTGACTTCGCCTCACGCAGCCGCCGCCGCTCCTTGGGGGAGGGCAGCGGGACGTCGGCGGTGTCGGTCGTACTCTCCGTCACGGATGGACCCCCGTAGCACTACACCGGGTGAAAAAGTACATAAACGTATATTGGGCGACACGGCGCCCGTTCGCCCGTTACACGGAATCAGCGCGTGTCGTTGGCAGCATGGCGGGCGTGACCCAAGTGACCGATCGCAGCCCGATGTTGTCCTCCGGACGCGGCAGGGCCGCCGCCCTGGCCTCCGCACTCCTGCGCGGAGCGATCGCGGCCGGACTCGGTCTCGGCACGCTCACCGTCCTGCTGATGGGACTGTGGATCAGCTCGCCGTACTCCGACGCCGGACCCGGCCGGGCGGTCCGCACGGCGGCGGCCCTGTGGCTGCTCTCGCACGGTGCCGAACTCGTCAGGACGGACACCCTCAGCCACATCCCCGCCCCGGTGGCGACCGTCCCGCTGCTGCTGATGGTGCTCCCCGTGTGGCTGCTGCACCGGGCCGCCCGCGACGCGCTGGAGGCGGCGGACCCCGTGGGCCCGGTGGACACGATGGCGGACCGGCCGCCGTCGGCCGCCGCCGTCTGCTGCGCGGTGGTGACCGGCTACCTGCTGGTGGTGGCGGGGGCGGTGGCCTTCGTACGGTCGGCTCCGCTCCGCGTGGATTCGGCCACGTTGGCGTTCCCCCTGGTGGCCGTCGTGGCGGGCGCGGCGGCGGCCGGGGTGTGGACGGCGTCAGGCCGGCCGTTGGGCGCCACCCCGTCCTGGGCGCCGCTGCGGGTCCAGGAAGCGGTGGCCCGTACCCTCTTCCGCGACCGGGCCGAGGCGGCGACCCGGTCGGCGGTGGCGGGGATCGCGGTGCTGCTCGGCGGCGGCGCGCTGCTCGTCGCGATCGGGCTCGTACGGAACAGGACCGCGACAGAGGAATCGTTCCTGGCGCTCGCCGACGAGGTGTCCGGGCAGGTCGCCGTCCTGCTGCTCGCGCTGGCGCTGGTGCCGAACGCGGCGGTGTGGGCGGCGTCGTACGGACTCGGGCCCGGCTTCTCGCTCGGCACGACGGCCACGGTCGCCCCCCTCGGTTTCCACGGGGACCCCGCGCTGCCCGGGTTCCCGCTGCTGGCCGCCCTGCCGGACCCGGGCCCCGGAACGGTGGTGAACGGAGCGACCGGAGTGGTCCCGCTGATGGCGGCCGTCGCCGTCGCCTGGTTCACCGTACGGAGAGCGGCTCCGTCCTGCGGAACCCCCGAGGACGCCTGGAGTCCGGGGGAGACCGCGCTGGTCACGGCGCTCGCCGCACTCGGCTGCGGCGCGGGCACGGCCGCCCTCGCCGCCCTCTCCGGCGGGCCGATGGGCACCCGGGCACTGGCCGAGTTCGGCCCGGTCTGGTGGCTGACCGGCGCCGCCGCCGCGATCTGGACCGTCGTGCTCGGAGTGCCCCTCGCGCTGCTGATGCGGACCTGGCGCCTGCGGGAACGGGCCTGGGGCTGGCGGTGGGAGACGGCCGACGACACCCGGATGGCGGGGCTCACGGGAGCGGGAGCGGGAGCGGGAGCGGCGAGGGTGGTGCCCGGGGCGGCCGCGGTGCCGGAGCGGCGGGCATGGTCGGCGCGCGGCCTCGGCTCCTGGCGGACCGGGACGGGCTCCCCGGACCGGGGCCCCGAGGAACCCACCGGGGAATCCATCGGGGTGTCCACCGGGGCACCGTCCGCTCACCCGTCCGTGCGGCCGACTGAGGACGAGGGGGCGGGAGACGTCCGCGCCTGGTGGAGTCCGCTCCTCCCCCGGCGGAAGTCCGAGGCGCCGGACGCCGGGACCGCCCCGGCCCGGCCGGCACCTGCTCCGCCGGAATCCGCGCGCTCGGCGGCGGCGGAGGCGGCTACGGACGCGGTGGTTCCCGCAGCCCCGGAGCGCCATGCGGCCGCGACTGCCGGTCCCGTGCCGGGCGGTCCCGTGCCGGGCGGTCCCGTGCCCGCCGGTACGCCCGTCCCTGCGGGTCCCGTGCTTGCCGGTTCGCCCGTCGCGGGGCCCGCCGTCCCCGTCGAACCGGGTGGAGAGCAGTACGACTTTCTGCCCAGGTCGGAGCCCGCGAGCCGGCCCGAGACGGAGGCCCCTCGGCCCGAGACGGAGGCCCTCCGGCCGGGGGAGGACACGCGCCCGACGGCGGACGGCGCGGCAACCTGAGGCTGCCGCGCCATCGCGCCGGTCGGGTACTGCTGGTGTGCGGTGCTGCTGTCCGTACGGGTGGGGCTGTCCGCAGGAGGACCGCCGTCCGCCCGGGGACCGCCGACCGTACGGGTACTGCGGTCGGTACGGGTACTGCGGTCGGTACGGTCAGCTCGCCGTGCAGGTGACTGTTGGCCAGGTCCAGGAGCCGTTGGCCTGGATCGTCACGCCCCAGTTGTTGCCGCTGCCGTTCGGTTTCGCGACGAGCTGTTGGGCGCTCGGGTAGCTGGCGCCGATGTTCCAGGTGGAGAGGACCTTCTCGGGCGACGGCACGTTCATCGTCACGGTCCAGTTGCTGGAGCCGCTGACCGAGACGTTGAGGTTGTAGCGGTCGCTCCACTTGTCCCCGGCGGAGAGCGTCGCGGTGCAGCCGCTGCTCGTGCCGCCACCGCCGGTGCTCCCGCCGCCGGTGCTGCCGCCGGTGCCGTCGAGCGTGATGTTGGAGTTACCGCTGCTCTGGTAGCCCTCGGTGGCGAGCACCATGTAGTGGTTGAACGTACCCAGGGTCATGCCCTTGCTCGCCCAGGCGTCGAAGTGGTTGCCGGTGGTGATGGCGCCGCCGGTCCTCTTGGACTGCCGGACGCTCCAGTACTGCTGGAACGTCTTGTTGTCCCCCTCGATCGACGGGGCGTTGGTCCGGGTCGTCTGGTAGATGTCGTACGTGCCGCCGTCGGTGGTCACCGTGCCCTTGAAGGTCCCGGTGGGCCGGTAGGTGCCCCAGTTGTCGACGACGTAGTACTCGACGAGCGGGTTGCTGGTCCACCCGTAAAGGGACAGATAGGCATTGCCCGACGGGTTGAAGGTGCCGGTGTAGTTCACCGTGCGGCGTCCGCCGTTGCTCCATCCCTTGCCGGCGACGAAGTTGCCGACATTGCTCCAGTTGGTGCTGTAATTCCCGCCGGAGCCGAGGTTCATGGAGACCGATCCGCCACCGTCGGACCAGTACGAGTAGTAATAGCCGTTGTTGGTGCCGGTCTGGTTCGTGTTGATCGTCGTGTCGGCGTTGGCGGTTCCCGGCAGGATCAGCGCGGTCGCTGCCGCAGCCAGGGCGAAGGCCCGCCCGAGGAGCCGGAAGCGGCCGAGACCGCGGCTCCTCGAACGAGTGGTGCCTTCCTTCGTGAACATGCTTCCTCCTTGTGCGGACTGGCCGGAGGCCAGGTGGCGGAAGACCTCCCCGGACCGGATGTGTCATGGACGCGTCAGGAGGTGGGTCGTGTCGGAGTAGGGGCCGGCACGGCTGGGTGGTGCGTTCCTGAAGCGGCCGGAGCCGGTGGGGCGGGTCGTGCGGGTGCCTCACATCGACAGCCTGTGAGGTCTGTCAGCGACGTCAGTGTTGATTCGGCGCTCTGGAGTGTCAATGGTTTCGGCACGCATCGCGAAAAACTTTTTTGAACCGGGAGAGATGGGGGAAGGTGTTCTCCCAGCTCAGTGCGAGTGTCGTCCGGGATTGCGTGATCGGGGTTTAGGGAATCTCTGGATCCGAGAAGTGATAAAGGGTCGTGGAAGGGTCAGGAATTCGAAACATTTCGAAAGTTTTTCGATCGCGCAAAGGTGTTTCGGTGAATGCGTCCGAGGGGGTATCCGAGCGGTGGCGGTGGTCGTGTGCGGTGTGCGGCTCGCGGGGGGTGCGCCCCGGCTCGGCGCGCCGGGGCGTGGCTGGATTTCGCCCCCTGGGCCGCCCCATGCGAACGGCCCGGCTCCTGGGGCAGGAGCCGGGCCGTGTTCCGTACGCGGAGCCGGTCGGTCGGTCAGCCGGTGAAGGCCGGTCCGCGACGGTCAGTTCTTGACGCCGAAGACCGGTTCGAGGGGGTCGGGCAGGAGGTCGTTGCAGGCCAGTGCGCTGGCACGGGTCAGGGCGTCGTCCACGCAGGTGTAGTAGTCGCGGTAGACCAGCTCGACCGTGAACGTTCCGGCCACCATCACCAGCGCCAGCAGCGCGGTCACCAGGCCGCTGACCGCCGCCGTGGTCTGCGGCTTGCCGCCGGTCCCCGGCACCGGCCGTCCGGGCTGTCCGCCCGGCGCCACGGAACCCGGCGCCACGGAACCGGGCGGTACGGAACCCGGCGCCACGGAACCCGGCGCCACGGAACCCGGCGCCACGGAACCGGGCGGTACGGAACCCGGCGCGGGCTGCCCGACCGGGGCGCCGGCGGGCGTCGGGGCTCCGGCGTCGGGGGTCGCTCCGGTCCGGCCGGAACTCGCCGTACCGTCGGCCGGGGCCGGCGGCTTCGGGTCCGCGCGCAGCGAGCTGATCGCCCAGTAGGTGCCGAGCGCGCCGAGCAGCAGGGCGATCTCCGGGAAGCCGAACAGCACGAAGAAGAAGGCCCACATGCCGCTGAGTACCGCGTAGCGGGCGCGGCGCTGGGCGGGGTCGGTGGGGTCCCACCGCATGCCGCCCCGGCCGCCTCCGGGCTGCTCCGGGCCGCCGCCCGCGCCGGGGCGTCGGCCGAACTCGCCGTTCTCCCGGCCCGGCTGCCGGTCGCTCCACTGGCTGCCCCAGACCGGGCGCCCGTCCGAGGGGCCGGGGCCGTTCCCGTCGCCCGGGCCGGTGCCGTCGCCCCGGCCGCTCTGGGCCGAGGGGTGGCGGGGGCGCCAGGGCTGGTCGGGCCGCCCCTCCGGGGGCGCCGCGAACGGGTTGTCGTCGGTGGGCCCGCCGGCGCCGGGGGCGCCCTGCCCGCCGGACCCGCCCGGGGCGTCCGACGTACCCGGGGCTCCCGAGGTGCCCGACGTACCCGAGCCGTCGGTGGAACCGGTGGAACCGGGCTGCCGCTCCCGCAGCAGGAGCGCGGTCGGCGCGGTCGGCGACACCGTCGGGGCGCCCTCGGTCAGCGGTGAGAGGCGGGGAAGGCGCGGAAGGCGCGAAAGGTGCGATGGCTGGAAAGGGCGGGAGTCGGTGCGGCGGCGTCGGTCCGGCATGTGGTGAACGTCTTCCCCATCTCGTCGTTTCCGCCCGTCGGACGGTTCGCGTCCCCTGACGCTACCTCCCGGCCACGCCCCCGTCCCGTGGGGGCCGAAGGGTGTGCCGGTATCGTTGCCGACGACCGGTCCGTTCGTAGGGTCCCCCGTACCCGAGGGTGATCTTCCTTCGTAGGACCGCACAAAGAGTTCGTCCAGCACCAAGAGATCCGCCCGCACGTCGCAGGCGCGTCACCACGCGAGAAAGGGCCCGTCCGTGGCCTCGCCCACCTCCGCCGTTCCGGCCCGTCCCGCTGCTCCGGCCCGTCTGGTCGTCCTGGTCTCCGGTTCCGGTACGAACCTCCAGGCCCTGCTCGACGCCATCGACGCCGACCCCGAGGGGTACGGCGCACGCGTCGTCGCGGTCGGTGCCGACCGCGAGGGCATCGTCGGCCTGGAGCGTGCCGAGCGTGCCGGCATCCCCACCTTCGTGTGCAAGGTGAAGGACCACGCCACCCGTCAGGAGTGGGACGCCGCGCTGGCCGCCGCCACCGCCGCGCACCGGCCGGATCTCGTCGTCTCGGCCGGTTTCATGAAGATCGTGGGCAAGGAGTTCCTGGCCGCGTTCGGTGGCCGGTTCGTCAACACCCACCCCGCCCTGCTCCCCAGCTTCCCCGGCGCCCACGGAGTGCGTGACGCGCTCGCGTACGGCGTGAAGGTCACGGGGTGCACCGTCCACTTCGTCGACGACGGTGTCGACACCGGTCCGATCATCGCGCAGGGCGTGGTCGAGGTGACCGAAGAGGACACCCCGGAGGGCGAAGCAGCTCTCCATGAACGCATCAAGGAAGTCGAGCGCAAGCTGCTCGTCGAGGCCGTGGGGCGGATCGCCCGTGACGGCCATCGCATTGAGGGACGAAAGGTTCATCTCGGTCATGTCGGTGAATAAGCCCATCCGCCGCGCCCTGGTCAGTGTCTACGACAAGACGGGGCTGGAAGACCTCGCCCGCGGTCTGCACGAGGCGGGCGTCGAGCTCGTCTCGACCGGCTCCACCGCCGGAAAGATCGCCGCCGCCGGAGTCCCGGTCACCAAGGTCGAGGAGCTCACCGGCTTCCCCGAGTGCCTCGACGGCCGCGTGAAGACCCTCCACCCGCGCGTGCACGCCGGCATCCTCGCCGACCTGCGCCTGGACGCCCACCGCGAGCAGCTCGCCGAGCTGGGCGTGGAGCCCTTCGACCTGGTGGTCGTCAACCTGTACCCGTTCAAGGAGACCGTCGCCTCCGGCGCCTCCGACGACGAGTGCGTCGAGCAGATCGACATCGGCGGTCCGTCGATGGTCCGCGCCGCGGCCAAGAACCACCCGTCCGTGGCCGTCGTCACCAGCCCCGAGCGGTACGCCGACGTCCTCGCCGCGGTGAAGGCCGGCGGCTTCGACCTGACCGCCCGCAAGCGGCTCGCCGCCGAGGCCTTCCAGCACACCGCCGCCTACGACGTGGCCGTGGCCTCCTGGTTCGCCGCCGACTACGCCGCCGCGGACGACTCCGGCTTCCCCGACTTCTTCGGTGCCACGTACGAGCGCTCCAACGTGCTGCGCTACGGCGAGAACCCGCACCAGCCCGCGGCCCTGTACACCTCCGGCAGCGGCGGCCTCGCCGAGGCGGAGCAGCTGCACGGCAAGGAGATGTCCTACAACAACTACACGGACACCGACGCCGCGCGCCGGGCCGCGTACGACCACGCCGAGCCGTGCGTCGCGATCATCAAGCACGCCAACCCGTGCGGCATCGCCATCGCCGACGACGTGGCCGAGGCGCACCGCAAGGCGCACGCCTGCGACCCGCTCTCCGCGTTCGGCGGCGTCATCGCCGTCAACCGCCCGGTGACCGTCGAGATGGCCGAGCAGGTCGCCGAGATCTTCACCGAGGTCATCGTCGCCCCGGCGTACGAGGACGGCGCGGTCGAGGTCCTCGCCCGCAAGAAGAACATCCGCGTGCTGCGCTGCGAGGGCGCCCCGACCGCCCCGGTCGAGGTCAAGCCGATCGACGGCGGCGCGCTGCTCCAGGTCACCGACCGCCTCCAGGCCGACGGCGACGACCCGACCAACTGGACCCTCGCCACCGGTGACGCGCTCTCCGCCGACGAGCTGAAGGACCTCGCCTTCGCCTGGAAGGCGAGCCGCGCGGTCAAGTCCAACGCGATCCTGCTCGCCAAGGACGGCGCCTCGGTCGGCGTCGGCATGGGCCAGGTCAACCGCGTCGACTCCGCCAAGCTCGCCGTCGAGCGCGCGGGCGCCGAGCGGGCCCAGGGCTCGTACGCCGCCTCCGACGCCTTCTTCCCCTTCCCCGACGGTCTGGAGATCCTGACCGCCGCCGGGATCAAGGCCGTGGCCCAGCCGGGCGGTTCCGTCCGCGACGAGCTGGTGGTCGAGGCCGCGAAGAAGGCCGGCGTGACCATGTACTTCACCGGTACGCGCCACTTCTTCCACTGATCACGCGTGACGCGGCCAGGCGCTCCGGCACCTGGGCGTGACGGCCGTGCGGCCCGCCGGGACTTCCCGGCGGGCCGCACGCGTACCCGCCCGCGACCGCCGGTGAACGGGACGGAACCGGGGTCTCCCCGGGGCACCGGCTCTCTGTTCTAATGGATCGCTTGTCCGAAGGGGTGCGCCGGGCCGCGCGATCCCGGCGTGCGCGTGCACGACTCGAAGCGAACCGGTGGGTGAATGCATTGCGGATGGGGAAAGCCGCGCTCGGTCCGGGCGGCGACGAGCGGGGCCGTACCGGAAGCAGCTGGTCCGTCCCGGCACAGCAGGCACGCGGCGCGAACCCCGATCCGCACGGGGACGACCAGCCGCAGCCCGATCAGCCCGATCAGTCCGACCTCGGCGCATCCGCCTCCGAGGCGCTGCCCGCCCCTGAGGCGTCGCCCGGCCGCATTCCGCTGCGCCCGTACCTGATCGTCGGCGCGGCCCTCTGCGCCCTGTACTTCCTCTACTCGTACCTCCAGTACGCCCACTTCCACTCGCCCTCCTGGGACCTCGGCATCTTCGAGCAGGAGATACGGGCGTACGCCGGGTTCCACGCGCCGGTCGTCGACATCAAGGGCCCCGGCTACCTGATCCTCGGCGACCACTTCTCCCCGGCGCTGGCGCTGCTCGTCCCGGTCTACTGGATCTGGCCCTCCGCCGTCGCCCTGCTGCTGGCGCAGGCCGCCCTCTTCGCGCTCTCCGCCGTCATCGTGGGACGGACCGTCCAGCAGGTCCTCGGCGGCCGCTACGGCCCCTGGGTCGCGGTCGCGTACGGGCTCTCCTGGGGGCTCCAGGAGGCGGTGAAGTCCGACTTCCACGAGATCGCCCTCGCCGTCCCGCTGATCGCCCTCGTCTGCCAGGCGCTGCTCACCGAACGCTGGACGGCCGCCGTCCTCTGGGCCCTGCCGCTGGTCCTGGTCAAGGAGGACCTCGGCATCACCGTGGCCGCCGTCGGGCTCGTCCTCTTCGTCCTCGGACAGCGGTTCCAGGGCGCGCTGCTCGCCGTCACCGGCGTCTGCTCCTTCGTGCTCACCGTCTTCGTCCTCATACCGGCGGCCAGCAGCGCGGGTTCGTACGACTACTGGAAGAAGATCGACACCGACGGCCAACAGCACGTCTCCACGCTCGACGTGGTCCTCGGCGCGTTCAACTCCTCGGTGAAGATCGAGATGCTGGTCTTCCTCTTCGGCATCACCGCCTTCATGGCGCTCCGTTCACCGCTGGTGCTGCTCGTGCTGCCCACGCTCGGCTGGCGGCTGCTCTCCCGGGACGAGAACCACTGGGGCATGGTCTGGCACTACAGCGCCGTCCTCATGCCGATCGTCTTCCTCGCCATGGCGGACGGCATCCGCCGCAGCCGTACGTCACCGAGGCCCTGGCTCGCCTCCTTCGCGGGCGTCGTCGTTCCGGTGACCGTGGGCATCGCCTTCGCGATGACCCAGCACCTGCCGCTGCGCGAGCTGCTGCGCCCGGAGACCTACCGCGCCGACGCCGGGACGGACGCGGCGCGCGAGGCGATGGCGGCGATCCCGGTGGGCGTGCGCGTCGAGACCGACATCACCCTGATGGCGCACCTCACCGCCGACCGGACCGTCTACTGGATCGGCGGCGCCCCCGGCACCGCACCCGACATCGTCGCCTTCGACGTGGGCGCCGGCTGGGCCCGCTCCATCCAGGACCCGGCGGCGTACGCGGAACAGCTGCACCCGGAGGCGAGGTACCGGCTCAAGCTGCGCGCGGGGGGCCTCGTCGTGGTGGAGCGGACCTCGCCGGCCCCGGCCCTCGCGACCGGCTGAGCCCCCGGGCGGGGAGGCTCCACGGGGAACGCGCGGAGGCCGTGCCCACGAGTGCGGGCACGGCCTCCGGAGCGGGCGTGACGATCACCGCGGCCGAGGCCGGGGCCGGTACTGCCGGGACTACTTCGCCTTGACGACGACCGTCGAGCAGACCTTGTCCGCGAACGTCTGCTTCTTCGAGTCCCAGAGCGGCCACAGCCACCCGAGGTAGCAGGCGAACGAGTCGAGCGTGTGGGCGATGCGCCGCACGAGGGCCATGCCGAAGCCGAGCGGGCGGCCGTCCGCCTCGCGCAGGACCTTGATGCCCACGGCCCGCTTGCCGATGGTCGCGCCCGTGGAGCCTTCCTGGATCAGCATCCAGATGATCACGCCGAGCACGCCGAGGAATCCGACGATGCTCAGGATTCCGCCGAGGGCGCTGGAGTCACCGCTCGACATCGCGCCACCGATGATGACGACGATGTACGGCACCAGGATGACCAGGCCGTCGACGAGAGTGGCGAGGAACCGCCAGCCCCAGTTGGCCAGTTCGGGGCCACCGCTGCCGGGGCCGTAGCCGGGCTGCGGCGCGTAGCCGTACGGGGGCTGCTGCGGGGGAACACCGTAGGGCTGGCCCGGCTGCTGCGGGTAGCCGTAACCCTGCGGTCCGCCCTGCGGCGGAACACCCTGCGGAGGCTGCTGCGGGTAGCCGTAGCCGGGCTGACCGGGCTGACCGGGCTGGTTCTGGCCGGGCTGCTGCCCGTAGGGATTGGTCGGTTCGCCGAAGCTCATGGGGTGGTTCCTTCAACCTGTGCGCGAGGGACGTTGACGCGACGGAAGAAGGAGGCAATGCATCAGCGGTCCGCCCCCCAAACCCACCGCGGCACTGCCCGCTCATCGTTATAAGCGGATCATCATTTTGTCTAGAGCGGGGTGACAGGTGTTGCGCAAGTGCAACGCGTGCCGTCCACCGCAGGACCCGAATTGGTACGCGGGAGGGTTCATCCGCGAGGATGGGGGCATGACTGCCCAGATTCTCGATGGCAAGGCCACCGCAGCCGCGATCAAGTCCGAACTGACCGTCCGCGTGGCGGCTCTCAAGGAGCGGGGCATCACGCCCGGCCTCGGCACCCTGCTCGTCGGGGACGACCCGGGCAGCCGGTGGTACGTCAACGGCAAGCACCGCGACTGCGCGCAGGTCGGCATCGGCTCGATCCAGCGCGAACTCCCCGACACCGCCACCCAGGAGGAGATCGAGGACGTCGTACGCGAGCTCAACGCCAACCCGGAGTGCACCGGTTACATCGTCCAGCTCCCGCTCCCCAAGGGCATCGACACCAACCGCGTGCTGGAGCTGATGGACCCGGCCAAGGACGCCGACGGGCTGCACCCCATGAACCTCGGCCGTCTCGTCCTCAACGAGGCCGGCCCGCTGCCCTGCACCCCGCAGGGTGTCGTCCAGCTGCTCCGCCACCACGGCGTCGAGATCAGCGGGAAGCACGTCGTGGTCGTCGGCCGCGGTGTCACGATCGGCCGCCCGATCCCGCTGCTGCTGACCCGCAAGTCCGAGAACGCCACGGTCACCCAGTGCCACACCGGCACCCGCGACCTCTCCGCCCACCTCAAGGAGGCCGACATCATCGTCGCCGCCGCCGGGGTGGCCCACATCATCAAGCCCGAGGACGTGAAGCCGGGCGCCGCCGTGCTCGACGTCGGCGTGAGCCGCGACGAGAACGGCAAGATCGTCGGAGACGTCCACCCGGGCGTGGCCGAGGTCGCCGACTGGATCTCCCCGAACCCGGGCGGTGTCGGCCCGATGACCCGCGCGCAGCTGCTGGTCAACGTCGTCGAGGCCGCCGAGCGCGACGCCGCCGAGGCGGACGCCCAGGCAGCCGGCTGACCCCGACGCAACCGACCAGCGCCCGGAAGGAAACCGATGGCTGCTGCTACCAGCCCGGCCGACCCCGCCCGCAGCGACGCGGGAGGCGGTGAACCGGCCGGAGGTCCCACCGGGAAACCCGCCGCCGAGCCCTCCGCGGAGGCCGTCGAGCCCGCTGCGGAGTCCTCTGCCGAGCCCGCGGAGCCCGCCGAGACCGCTGCGGAGTCCTCTGCCGAGTCCTCTGCCGAGGGTGCCGAACCGCAGGACGGCTCCACGGAACCGCAGGAGGCCTCCACCGAACCGCAGGACGGCTCCACGGACCCGGAGACGGAGACGGAGGCGCCCCAGCGGTCCTGGCGGTTCTCGCTGACCCACGACACCGCCCGCCCCGAGGGCGGCGGCCGGGCGGCGTCGGGCGACGCCCCCGCACCGGCCCGCCAGTGGCCGCTGCTCACGGTGCTCGTGACGGCGGCCCTCGGGCTGCTGCTCGTGGCCACCGACCCGTTCGCCGAGGCGTTCCGGATCGGGTCCCTGCTGATCGGTGTGGCCCTGCTCGTCGGGGCCGTACTGCGCTGGGTGGTCCCCTCGGTCGGCATGCTGGCCGTACGGTCCCGGTTCACCGACCTGGTCACGTACGGGGTGATGGGCACGCTGATCGTGCTGCTCGCGCTGATGGCGCAGCCGAAGCCGTGGCTGGACATCCCGGTGCTGGAGGACGCGGTCCACTTCACGATCCGCTGACGGTCCGTGAGGTGGCCGGCGTGACGGCCCGCGCGTTCGCCCGTGAGGCTGTCCCGCGTGACGGCTTGCGCGTGCCCGTGAGGTGTCCGTCCCTTCCCCCGACAGGGACGGACACCCGGGGCGGGCGCGGCGGGGCGGTGCGGCCCCGGCGGACGGCTGCGCGAGCGCCGTCCGCGGCCCGCTCCAAGAGTCATGGACACGACCAGGCGGGGCAAGGAAGGGTCTCCGCCTGTGGCACGGAAGTGACCATTCCGGCACCGTGTGACCGCTCTGCCACCGCCGTGCCACCGTGGGGAGACCGCCCCTGGGGCGTCCGTGCCGTCTTCGAGGCCGCGAAATCACCGGATGCCGGTCGCTGGTACGCCTGCCCTGTGCGGGGATCAGCGAGTGGTGCCCTGTCCACATGGTTGAAGGAGTTGGCGGGTGTCCGCTTCGGACTTCTACGCTCACGTCGCCGTTCACGGTGAGGTCCTGGGAGCCGGTCTCGGTGCCGACCCGGGAGCCTGGGAAGCCGCCCTGGGGGCGGCATGCCTCGACGTTCCCGGTGGTGGCCTGCTGCGGCGGGACTACGGGCTCGTGGAAATCAACTTCTCGCCGGACCGGCCGGGGCGGCAGGGGCAGATGTCGTGCTTCGGCTTCGGCGTCAAGATCCAACGGCTGCTGTACGACCAGTCCCCGCGTACCGTGCCGCCGCCGCTCTCGCGGGAGTACGGAGCATTCGCACCCCGAGTCCCCTTCGAGGAACTGCGGACCGCCGTCCTGGCCCTGGGCCACACGGTCGAACTCGACCGGCACGCCACGTCGGGAGACATGGACTGCTACCGCGTATCCGCGTCCACCGCCCGCATTCACGTCGTCACCGACCCCGACCCGTACGGGTCGGGCGACCCGGATCCGGCCGGGCATCGGAGGGGCGACGTCTGGTCCATCGACGTGTGGTGACCGGTCGGCGGCCTCCCGGCAGGGTCCGTGACACCCCTTCGCCGAGAAGAGCTTCGGGCAACGATCGTCTGCGCGGCGGGCAACGACCTTGAAGAGCGCGCACGCGAGCCCCCTCCCGCTGGACCGCACGGCACCGCCCGCCGGCCATCGGTACGGGGAGTCTGTGGGCCGTGACACAGGGGGGTGGGCAGTCGGCGCGGCCCGGGTCGGATAGCCTGACCGACGGATATCTCTTCACATCAAGATTCAGGAGATGTCCAGCTCCAGGGGCCATGAGCCCCCACCGCCAGCTGTCTAACGGAGATCGCCATGACCCGCACTCCCGTGAATGTCACCGTGACCGGCGCGGCCGGCCAGATCGGCTACGCGCTGCTCTTCCGCATCGCCTCCGGCCACCTGCTCGGCCCGGACGTGCCGGTCAACCTGCGTCTCCTGGAGATCCCGCAGGGTCTCAAGGCCGCCGAGGGCACCGCGATGGAGCTCGACGACTGCGCCTTCCCGCTGCTGCGCGGCATCGAGATCACGGACGACGCCAACGCCGCGTTCAACGGCGCCAACGTCGCGCTGCTCGTCGGCGCCCGCCCGCGCACCAAGGGCATGGAGCGCGGCGACCTGCTCTCCGCCAACGGTGGCATCTTCAAGCCCCAGGGCAAGGCCATCAACGACAACGCCGCGGACGACATCAAGGTCCTCGTCGTCGGCAACCCGGCCAACACCAACGCGCTCATCGCGCAGGCCGCCGCTCCGGACGTCCCGGCCGAGCGTTTCACCGCGATGACCCGCCTCGACCACAACCGCGCGATCTCGCAGCTGGCCGCCAAGACCGGTGCCGCCGTCTCCGACATCAAGAAGCTGACGATCTGGGGCAACCACTCGGCCACCCAGTACCCGGACATCTTCCACGCGGAGATCGCCGGCAAGAACGCCGCCGAGGTCGTCAACGACGAGGTGTGGCTGGCCGACACCTTCATCCCGACCGTCGCCAAGCGCGGCGCGGCGATCATCGAGGCCCGTGGCGCGTCCTCCGCCGCCTCGGCCGCCAACGCCGCCATCGACCACGTGTTCACCTGGGTCAACGGCACCGCCGAGGGCAACTGGACCTCGATGGGCATCCCGTCGGACGGCTCCTACGGCGTCCCCGAGGGCATCATCTCCTCCTTCCCGGTCACCACGAAGGACGGCTCGTACGAGATCGTCCAGGGCCTGGACATCAACGAGTTCTCCCGCGCGCGCATCGACGCGTCGGTCGCGGAGCTCGTCGAGGAGCGCGACGCGGTCCGCGAGCTCGGCCTGATCTGATCCCGGGGCTGCCCACAGCCCGGCAGCCCGACCGGTCAGTACCACCCCGGAGCGCCCGTACGGCACCAGCCGTGCGGGCGCTCCGGCGTGTTCGGGCGCCTTCCGGCGCGTGCCGGAGGGCGGGGGATGCGGCGCGCGGCGTGAAGGTTGCGTGCGCGGCGCCGCCCCTGGCGCACAATCGCCTCGCGTCACCGCTCCGCTGCCGCTACATTGGCGTCCTTTCCCATGCAACTCCTGTGCGAACGAGCCGGGTTGCTCCTCCGAAAGGGTGCCGGTGACCGTAACCTCCGTGCCGCCGCAGGAACCGCACGGCGGGGACGAACCGGGTGGCAGGCCGCCCGTTCACCCCGCGGGCAGCGAGGCGTGCCGGCTGCTCTGCGCCGGAGTCCACCACCACGAGGGCTTCCGGGACGCGGTGATCGACCACCTGTACGTCCAGGAGAACCGGATCGTCGCCCCCTCCGCCGGGTTCGACGCGGCCCGCGTGCTGGCCCACGCCCTGTGGGCCCGTAAGACCCAACTCCAGTGGGCGGCGGGCACGCTGGCGTTCTGGGTGCTGGCCGTCGTCGTCACCCGGGGCTTCTTCGGCATCCTCGCCGTCTCGGCCTTCTGGCTCGGTGTCGCGCGGCTGATCCGGGGCGCCGACGCCGAACCGCCCGTCTACCGCGTCGTCCCGGCCCTGATCGTCCGCTGGTACGCCCGTTTCATCCTGGGCCTGTTCGTGCTCACCGTCCTCGTGACGGTGCTGGGCGGCACCGTCGGATTCCTCGACAGCGGCGACTCGTACGACTCCTACAACTCCTACGACGGCTACGGCACCTACGACTCGGGTGACGGCTTCCTCGACAGCCTCCCCGGCGTGTTCGCCCTGGGGCCGTCCCTGGTGGGCGGGCTCTCCGACGGGATGCCCACCTCCGTGCCCTGGCTCTGCCTGCTGGCCTTCGCCGGACTCGCCGCCCTGGTGGGCCTCCAACGCGGCCAGTTCTCCCGGGTGATGGGCGCCGAACTCTCCCCGCGGCGTTTCGCCGACCTCTCCGCCGACCCGGCCGAACGGTACGCGGGCGGGCGGTTCCGTTGGCTCCGCGACCGCATCCGCGTGGAGCAGAGCTCCCCGCTGATCATGTACAACGAGGACGATCCGTTCTGCGGGAGCGGGGACACCCGCCGCGCCTGGAACCTCTCGGTCGAACTCCGGCCGCGCACCGACGCCAAGGCCGAGCCCATCGACAACGCCGCGATCCTCCGCCGGATCGTGCCCCTGCTCGAAGGACTCCGGGTGCCGTCCCCGCACGGCTCGCCGCAGGCCGCCGCCGCCGTCCGCGACCGGCTGCGCGAACTCCAGGTGGACGAGTGCGTGTTCCTTCCCGTACGCGGGCTGCCCAGGCGGCAGGACGCGCCGTACGGGCCGGAGGGGTTCGAGACGCACCGGCTGGCCGCCGTGGAGGAGGGCGGCGAGAGCCGCAGGCACTTCCTGCGGATCAGGGTCGGCGGCTGGGGCGAGGAAGTCGTGGTCACCGTCTTCGTCCGGGTCCACACCCAGGGCGGGATGCTGATGCTGGAGGTCGCCCCGCACATCCTGAAGCCGCTGCTGCCGTTCTTCCGGGAGCTGGACCAGATCGCCCACCAGCACCGCAACAACAGCTGGTTCGGCAAGGCGTACTGGGCGGTCACCCGGGTGCCGGGCTCCCTGATGGGCTCGCTGATCACCCTCGGCAGGGGCGGGGTGGGCAGCGGGAAGCAGCTCACCGAAGGCCATGGCGGCGCCCTCCCCGAGGGGCCCGCGCTGTCGGTCCGGGAGCTGGCCTCGGACACCCGGGCCACGCTCTTCCAGGAGATGGACATCGACCGGTACCTCAAGAGCATCGAGGACCGGGTGACCGGCGGGGTGCGCCTCGCGCTGCGCGAAGCCGGCTGGCAGACCGACGAGTTCGAGCAGAAGATCGTCCACATCGGCGCGGGCGGAGTCTTCATCGAGTCCGCGACCGACAGCGCCATCGGCGTCGGCGACAACAACACCATCACCAGCAACCGGCTGCGCGCGGAGCGGCGCGGCGGCGGCGCCCCCGGCTCACCGGGGCCCCGGGGCTCCTCGGGCACTCCGCCGCAACGAGGTCCGGGCTCGGGGCCCTCGTCCCCGCCGTCTTCGCCCTCTTCGCCGTTCGGCCCCGCGCAGGGCCCGAGAGACCAGTGACCCAGCACCACCGGAGGGACATCACCATGGGAAGCACGGACGGACAGCAGAAGCCCCCGCCCGGCGTGTACATCGGTTCCGTGACGGGCAGCCCGCTCGCCATCGGCAACCACAACAGGGTGACCCTGAACCAGGGTTCGGCGCCCGTCTCCGACGAGCACGCCGAACTGCTCCGTACCGTACGGGAGCTGCGCGCCGACCTCGCCCGCTTCGTCGCCACCGACGCAACCGGGGCACTCGACTCCGAACTCGCCGCCGTGGCCGAGGAGATCGAGACGGACGGCGTCGCCGCGCCCGGACGGCTCGCCCGTCTCCGCGAAGCCATGGACGCGGCCGGTTCCTTCGTCGCCACCCTGGCATCGGGCGTCGCGGTCGGCCATGAGCTCTCGGCCCTGCTGGGAGGCTGACCGATGACGGGCGGCGGCGCACCGCGCTGGAACGACGAGACACAGAGATGGGAGACGGGCGACCAGCCACCGCCGGCCGTGCTGCCCCCGCTCCCCGCCTCCCCGCCGGTGGCCCCGGCCCGGCCGACGGCCGGCCCGTACGTACCGCCACCGCCCGACGGCACACCTCCCGACGGCACACCGGACGCCGCACCCGGCGGATACGTCTACGGCCCGGACGGGCGGGGCGGTTTCGCGGGCGGGACCGTTCCCGGCCGGGACGAGGGGACCGGCGGTCTCTTCGTCGGCGGGTTCGTCGGCGAGATCGAACCCGGGGACGGCGTACGGGAGGAAGGCGTCTCCACCGTGTGGCAGCGGTTCACCCCGCTGACCGCCGGACTCACCGTCGGCGTGCTCGCCGCGTGCACCGCCGCCCTCTGGTTCACCCTCGCGAAGGACGACGACCACCACCCGACGGCCCAGGCGACGTCGGCCTCCGGGGCCGCCTCCCCGGTGGACGTGCCCGGCGGGGAGAGCGCCGTCGAGGAGCCCGCCGCCGAACCGACCGGTGAGGGCCCGGCCCCCACGGACGAGGCGACCGCCACCGTGACGCCCGAACCCGGGTACGCGACCGTCTCGGACCAGAGCGGCTTCACCGTCTTCGTGCCCGAGGAGTGGCAGCACCGCACCGAGGACGACCACGGCGTCTACTACACCTCCGACGACGGCACCTCGCTGCTCCAGATCTGGCAGGTCACCGGAGTGACCAGCGCCATGGACGCGGTGCGTGCCGCCTCCGAGAGCCGCAGCGCCAGCCCCGGGTTCCAGGAGATCAGCATGGAACCGGTGGACTCCCCGGACGGCGGCGACGCCGCCGAACTGGTCTACGCGTACGACCACGAGGCCACCGGCACCCGCCGTCAGGTCGTCGACCGGGTGTTCACCGCGTCGGACGGCAGGCTGTACGCCCTGCTGGTCGCCGCACCCGACACGGCGTGGCCGCTCCACGAGGAGATCCTCGACCAGGCACTGGCGGGCTTCGACCCGGAGGGCTCCGCGTTCTGACCGCCGCGTGCCCGCCGGGCCGGGTCGGCCGGGCGGGCACGCGGGTGGGTGAGCCGGCGAGTGTGCGGGCGGGTGTGCGGACGGGTCAGTGCGCGCCCGGGGTGTAGTGGCCCGGGACCATGCGGGTGCTCACGGCGAAGCGGTTCCAGCCGTTGATCACGTTGATCGCGGCGACCAGGTGGGCCAGCTCGGCCTCGTCGAAGTGCTTGGCGGCCTTCTCCCAGACCTCGTCGGGCACGAACCCGTCGGTCACCACGGTGATCGCCTCGGTCAGCTCGATCGCCGCGATCTCCTTCTCCGTGTAGAAGTGCTTCGACTCCTCCCACGCGCTGAGCTGCACGATCCGCTGGACGGTCTCGCCCTGGGCGAGGGCGTCCTTGGTGTGCATGTCCAGGCAGAACGCGCAGTGGTTGAGCTGCGAGGAGCGGATCTTCACCAGCTCGCCGATGACCGGGTCGAGCCCCTTACGGGCCGCCGCGTCCAGCCTGACCATGGCCTTGTAGACGTCGGGGGCGAGCTCCGCCCAGTTGAGGCGCGGGGTGTGCTCGGGGGCGAACTCGGACGTGGCGTGGGTGTGGCTCTGTGTCGTCATGCCCACCACGCTACGGCCCGGGTGGCGCCCGGCTATGGTCCATTTCCATGACGGATTCCTGGGCCACTTTCGGGGCCGACCTGCACATCGAGCCGCACGCCGGGGGCCTGCGCGACGGGCTGATGGAGGCGCTGCGGGACGCCGTACGCACGGGGAGGCTGGCGCCCGGCGCCCGGCTGCCGTCCTCCCGGGCGCTCGCAGCGGACCTCGGGATCGCCCGGAACACGGTGGCGGACGCGTACGCCGAGCTGGTCGCCGAGGGGTGGCTCACCGCCCGCCAGGGCTCGGGGACCCGGGTCGCCCGGCGGTCGGAGCCGCGCGGCGGAACCCCGGCCGCCCGCAGGACCCTGCCCGCCCGCCGGCTGCCCACGTACAGCCTGATGCCCGGCCAGCCGGACCTGGCCTCCTTCCCGCGCGCCGCCTGGCTCCGCGCCTCCCGCCGCGCGCTCACCGAAGCCCCCAACGAGGCCTTCGGGTACGGAGATCCGCGCGGCCGCATCGAACTGCGCACCGCCATCGCGGAGTACCTCGGCCGGGCGCGCGGGGTGTACGCGGACCCGGAACGGGTGGTGATCTGCTCGGGGTTCATCCACGGACTGCGCCTGGTGGGTGCGGTGTTGAGGAAGCGGCGGGTGCGCGAGGTCGCCGTCGAGTCGTACGGACTCGACTTCCACCGGGGCGTCCTCGCCGACGCCGGACTGCGGACCCCCTGTCTGCCGCTCGACCAACAAGGCACGGTGACAGCCGAGTTGGCGGGCATGCGCGGGATCGGAGCCGTACTGCTGACGCCTGCCCACCAGTTCCCGACCGGCGTCCCGCTCGACCCGGACCGCCGGACGGCGGCCGTCGATTGGGCGCGCGCGACGGGCGGGGTGATCGTCGAGGACGACTACGACGGCGAGTTCCGGTACGACCGCCAGCCTGTCGGCAGCCTCCAGGGCCTCGACCCCGACCGGGTCGTCTACATCGGCACCGCGAGCAAGTCCCTCGCTCCGGGGCTGCGGTTGGGCTGGATGGTGCCACCCGCCGGCATGGTCGAGGAAGTCGCCGCCGCCAAGGGGTTCGCCGACTGGACCACCGGCTCACTGGAGCAGCTCGTCCTCGCGGAGTTCATCGCCTCGGGCGCGTACGACCGCCACGTGCGCGCGATGCGGCTGCGCTACCGGCGCCGCCGCGACCAGCTCGTCGCCGCCCTCGCCGAACGAGCCCCGGACATCCGGATCAGCGGCATCGCGGCCGGACTGCACGCCGTCCTCGAACTCCCCGAAGGCACCGAACGCTCGGTGATCTCCGCCGCCGCCTTCCAGGGGCTGGCCCTGGAGGGCCTCTCCTACTTCCGCCACCCCGACGCCGGGCGGGAGCGCGACGCGCTGGTCATCAGCTACGGCTCCCCGCCCGACAGCGCCTGGAAGGGGACCCTGGACGCCCTCTGCCGGGTGCTGCCGTGAGGGGTGCGCCTGCCGCGCGGTGGCGCCTGCCGTGAGGTGCGCCCTGTGCGGGACGCGGTGGCTCGGTTACCGTGCGGGCGAGGGCACGGGGGAGGGGGCGGCACATGGTGTCGGCGATGCTGACACTGGCGGCAGCCGTGATCGGTGGTGCCGTCTCGCTCGTGTCGGTCCTGCTCGCGCAGCGCCACGCGCAGCGGGTTCACCAGCGGGAGCAGGAGCGCCTCGAACGCCACCGTCAGGAGGACCTCACACGGGCGCGGGCGGACCGCCTCCTCGCCGAACGGCAGGCCGCCTACGTCAGGTTCAACGCGGCGGCGCGGACGGTCAGGGACACCCTGGCGGCCTGCGCGCTCGACCTGCGGCGTGCGGGGCGGCTGGACTCCTCGCGCCGGGACGCACTCCAGGAGAGCTGGCGGGCCTACGTCGCTCAGCACGCGGAGGCGAACATCATCGCCTCCGACGAGGTCCACGGCCTGGTCGGCCGGGTCAACGGAGCCCTGCAGAAGATCCACCGCCACGCCGTGCGCCTGGACACCGGGCTGCCGGAACCGGGAGACGGACTCGACGACCTGGGCGAGCAGATCGAGGAGCTGTGGGAACGCCTGGTCGCCCTCCGTGAGGGGATGCGCCACGACCTCGGCATGACCTCGGAGTGAGACCTGCTGACGCCGGCCCTGGACGACCCCGCACTCGGCCGAGCCCCGTCGGTGCCCGACCGCCTCTCCCTCACGCCCTCGGAGGGAAGCCGGCGGTGAGGTGGGCCATCAGCTGCCCCGGGGCGTCCTCCTGGAGGAGATGGCCCGCGCCCTCGATCCAGTGCAGTTCGGCGTGCGGGACGCGCTCGTGCAGCCAGCGCGCGTACTCCGGGGGAAGGATGCGGTCCTCCCGCCCCCAGACGATCCGTACCGGGATCGAGACGTCGCCCAGCAGCTCCTCGTACGCGGCGGTGTCCGTCTGCCGGATCTGGCGGTACTGCCGGTAGAACGCGGCCTGACCCTCGGCCCCCCGCCACGGGGCGAGGTGCGCGTCGAGGACTCCCGGCCGGAAGCCGGCGTGCGTGGCGTGACGCAGATGGGCGGCTACCAGGGCCTCGTGCGCGTACTCCGGGAGCCGGCCGAAGACGTCCGCGTGCTCCAGGAGGAGCCGGAAGAGGCCTCGCTCCCAGTCGCCCCCGCTCACCGCGTCGAAGAGGGTCAGGTCCCGGTACTCCCGCTTCTCCAGCAGCAGCGTCCGCAGGGCCACGGCGCCGCCGATGTCGTGCGCGACGACGCTGGGGCGGGTCAGCCCCCAGTGGTCGAGGAGCGCGGCGAAGTTCCGCGCGTGGGCCGCGAGGCCGAGGTCCTGGCCCTCGCGCTGGTCCGACCGGCCGAAGCCGAGGTGGTCGAAGACGTAGACCGTACGGTTACGCGCGAGCGCCGGCGCGATGTCCCGCCAGAGGTACGAGGAGTACGGGGTGCCGTGCACCAGCACGACGGGGTCGCCGTCGCCGAAGCGGCTCCACCGGATCGTCCCGCCGGGCGTCCCGAACTCCTCGTCCAGCTTCCACTCCACGGTGGACCTCCTCTCTCCGGCACGGCCGGCGCGATTCGCGAGCCGTTGACCGGTATTCCCGGCCGGTATTCCCAGCCGATATTCCCGGAGAGTGGGCGTCTGCCCCGGAAACGCCCCGGTACCACCCTCCCGTGGAGCGCGGTGACCGCTGCGGGGGCCGACAGGCCCGGGTCGGGCAGCCCCCGGACCGCACCGGACCGTCACGGAACCACCGCCGTACCGCCCCGAACCGCCCCCGGACCACGCCCACTTATTCACCGCCGGCGCCCGCCGGTGCGGCCTATGATGCTCCGATGCTGAAGCTCACCGACGTCATCCTCGACTGCCCCGACCCCTGGAAGCTGGCCGAGTTCTACGCCCAGGTGCTGGGCTGGGAGATCAACACGGAGATCAGCCAGGAAGGCTGGGTCAACCTGCGCAACGACGGGATCGAGCTGTCGTTCCAGCGGGTGGAGTCCTACCAGCCGCCCGTCTGGCCCGGTCAGGAGCACCCGCAGCAGTTCCATCTCGACTTCGAGGTGGACGAGTTCGAGCCCGAGCGCCAGCGGGTGGTCGGGCTGGGCGCGACCTTCCTGAAGAGCTTCGTCGGCGAATCCGGGTACGGCTGGCAGGTCTACGCCGACCCGGCCGGGCACCCGTTCTGCCTCTGCCGCAACCGCCCCCAGGACTGAGGGGCCACGACAACGACCGGCCGCCCCGGCTCCGTGACGGAGCCGGGGCGGCCGTGCGTGCGGGCTTCCCCCAGGACGAAGAACCCCAGGTCACACGTCCGTCGTGCACGGCAGGGCCGCGATGTCGTCGATGGGCAGCAGGGGGATGCCGGCGGGCGGCATCGCGGCGAACAGGGCGGTGGTCGCGGGGTCGTCGGGTACGGAGCCCTCGGCCTCCTCGAAGTACTCCGTCATGTACACCCGGACCGGCTCGGACGGCACGACCGCCGCGCCGTCCGCCCCGTCCGCCGCGTCCGCGAGCTCCGGCGCGGTGGCGAGCAGCGCGAGCACCATGCCGGGCACCCTGGCGGCGCCGGGACGCAGGGAGGGCTGGAAGTAGGGCACGTCCAGCACGCGGGCGCCGTGGCGGGCGTAGAAGCGGAGACGGGCGGTCTGGTCGCCGTGCTCGCCGTCCGGACGGTGCGCGGCGGGGTGCTCGACCTCGGCGAGGGTCAGCAGCGGATGGACGCGGGCCTGCCAGCCGGTGCGGATCTCGCCCATCAGGGCGCCGCCGATGCCCGAGGACCTCAGGTCCCGGCGCACCGCCATGTACGAGAGCAGCAGCACCCGGCCCGCCTGTGACCACTCGGCGATCGCGACACCGTCGGGGCGGCCGTCGCGGACGACGGCCGAGATCCACTGCGCCCCCGATTTCAGACCGGCCCGCAACTCGTCCCGGGTGACCAGTTCGTGAGCCGGGAAGTTGGGGACGAGGAGTTCGTCGTACACCACGTCCAGCAGCGGACTGTCCAGCCCGATGTCGGTCACCTGCATGTCGTCTGTCCGTCCCTTCCCTGCGCCTGCCCGCGGTCCCACCCGAGACGGGTGGGACCGCGGTGCGGCGTGCCGAGTGCCTGACCGGGCGCCCCGGATGCATACCCGCCGGCGTCAGGGCTCAGCCTGGCAGACGGAGGCGCACGGGCCTGCAGGGTTGCTCGTTCGGAGCGCGCGTGTCATCCGCGGGCGGCTCAGGGGGCCGTGGGCCCGGGCAGGAGTTCCTCCACGGATTCCGCCAACTCGTCCTCCATGTTCCGGATCACCCATTTCGCTGTCCGGGCGAAGTCGGTGAGATCGGTCCCGAGATCCTCGGCGCCCGGTGGGGCCGGCAGACCGAAGGTGTCCCCCGGGTCCTCGCCGATGTGCCGCCAGTACGGTGCGAAGAGGGCCCGGCTCCTCGCCTTCGCGGCGGCCACCTCCTCGGTGAGCCCGGCCTGGAGTGCGTGGTGTTCGCGCCGTTCCATGCCGATGAGGACGCTGCGGTAGAGCGAGTCGGAGTAGCGGTTGGGGTACTGCCCGTACGCCTCCTGACGTACGTGGTAGACGAAGCCGTGCAGGACGGCCCGTGCGTGAGCGTCGAAGGACCGCCGGGGATCGTTCTCGGCCCAGGCGATGTCGGCGAACAGTTCGGCGAGCCAGACCGGCAGTTCGTGGTCCTCCGCCTCCGTGATCCGCTCTTCGAGGCCGTCGAGGAGCGCGCGGGCACGGGGCGGGTCCGCGGTGGCCCAGACCATGCCCTCGCCGAAGGCCGCCCAGTTCCCCATCCACAACTCGTTCTCGTCCGTGCAGGCGGCGCCGCTCGCTCGGAACCAGGCCACCGCACGGGCCCGGTCCGCGTGCGTTTCGTTCCCCGCGTACCAGACCGCCTCGGCCTGCAACTGGCAGAGGACGATGTAGATGCGCCGAAGATCGGGATCGGCGGGGACGTGCCCGCGCCGGAGCCCCAGATACTCCGCGACGGCGTCCAGAGCCGCTCCTGCCCGCTCCCACCGCTCCGTGTCCCGGCCGGGTACCTGGTTGAGGCGCCCGGCGACGTAGCTGGTGCGCAACTGGTCCAGCCACGTCACCCAGCGCAGGTCGCGGTCGTCGGGGAGCGCCTGGTACGCGGCCACGAGCTGGTCGCAGTAGCTGGAGGAGACCTCCATGTCCCACCAGAAGAACGCTTCCAGGAACAGCCGGATCATGGCCCGCTTGCTGCCGTCGAACGCCTCGCGGGGCAGATGGGCGGCGTGGTGCAGCCACTCCTGCGAGTCGCGCTGCCATTCAGCGTCCTCGAAGCGTGCGCCGAGCGCCATGACCGACTGCTCTTCGAGCTCCTCGTCGAAGTTCATCCGGGCCCGGTAGTGGCGCTCCACCGCGGCGTGCAGCTCGGCGTTGGCCGTCGGCCGGGTGCGCCGGAACCGCCGGTCGAGGTTCTCGCGCAGATAGTCGTGCAGCCGCCACCCCTCGTTCTCGTCGTCGTCGAAGGGGGTGACGAAGGTACAGCGGGTCAGCCAGTCGTAGAGCTGGGACGCCTGCCTCTCGGTGACTCCCTCGGTCTCGTGGAGGACGGCGGTGAGGATGGTGGCGGTGCAGCGGCGCAGGACCACGAGCAGGTCGAAGAGCGGGACCGCGCGACCCACGACGCGCGCGGCGAAGTCGTCGACGTAGGTGCGTACCGCCTCGAAGGCGCCGTCGTCGTCCCAGTGCCCGGCACCACCGAGCAACAGCGAGCGGACGTCCTCCGCCGAGGCGTTCGCCGGCAGGGAGTCGCGGACGATGGCGCTGCAGGTCGCCACACCGATCGGGTGCCCCCGGGTGAGCAGGGCGATCTCGTCGGCCGCCGAGGTGGACTCGGCCCGTCGCCATCCGGCTTCGGCCAGACGGTCCTTCACGAACGTGGTGGTCTCGTCGTGGGGCAGCAGCCCCAGTCCGAGCCGGCGCACTCCGGGCTGCGACAGGCGCTCACGTCCGCCGGACACAGGGCGTCCCGCGCGGACGACCACGGCGGTGGACATTCCCCGCAGCACGGCCATCAGCCAATGCTCGACGGGCGTTCCCGCCGCGGCGTGCACATCATCCACGAGCAGGGCCGTCGGCCGGGACCGGGCGGCCTCGTCCAGCACCCGCGTCAGCCGCGCCTGCATCTCGGTGAGCCGGGGCAACACGGGCTCACGGGGGAGCGCTCCCGCGACCGCCTCTCCGATGCTGCCGACGCTCACGCTGCTGGAGTGGCTGATCTCGATGGCGACATTCGTCCCGGCCGACGGTTCCCCCGAGTGCCAGACGTCCCGCGTCGCCAGGATCGCGGCCTCCAACTCCCGACCTTCCGTCTGGTCGAGAAGGGGCGCCGCGCCACCGTCCGGGGCGTACGCCCGGTGCACGTCGGCGGCGAGCGCGTCGATGATCTGGCGGCAGGCGGCGTGCTCCGCCATCTTCCGCCCGTTGGACTCCATGGTCCCGGTCTCCCCGTACTGGGGGGCGCCGGCCGTGACGAACAGGACGAGGCGCCCGTCCTCCTTCAGCCCGGCGGCGATCTCCTCCAACAGCAGGGTCTTTCCGCAGCCGCTGTCGGCGACGACGTCGAAGTGCACACCGCTTCCCACACCACCGGCCCGTGCGGCGCTCAGCACGGTGTCCCGGGCACGGGCGAGCGTGGGCGTATACGGCTTGCGGGGGGTGAGCCGTTGCGGCTCGGCCGACGCGTCGTCCTCCGAGGCGGGCGACACAGCTGCCGCGGGCGGCGCAGCGGGGGCGGTGGCCCGGACCGGATCTCCGCCGATGCTCACGTCCTCGCTGCGGTTCACGTCCACCCGCGAGTTCCCCCGCCAGGAGCCGAACTGGGGCACGTCCACCCGTCGCGAACGCCGCACGCTCACCCGCCGGTTGTCCGGGGCACGTCCGGGACGCGGGTTCCCGGTGCGGCGCAGTACGAAGAGCGCCACGAGGGAAAGCAGGTACGCGCCGAACAGCAGGGACACGACGACGAGGAAGGTCCCGCCGAACACGAGGCCCGCCAGCTCGACGAGGAACATGGTCGCGAATCCGGCGAGCAGCACCGGCTCGACCTTGAGTCCCTCGGCGATGCTGGAGAGAACCTCGGACGCGGCCGAAAGGATCTGGCCCCATACCTCCAGCGGTCCGCCGGGCTCCGGGGCCGAGGGAGTGGGGGGTGGGCTGGTCTCCGACATCTACGCCTCCATGACGAACTACCCGTGTGAACATAGGGTGTTGAGGGGCGGGGTGTGAGGGTTTTCACGTCATTGTTCTCTGCGCGCGGGGTGACGGCGCGTTGTCCGTCTCCACGCGTTCCCCCTCCGGCTTCTCCTCGGGCCCCTCAGGCCCCACGGTCCCGTCGAGCCCCCTTCGGGTCCCACGGCTCCACGTCCCCCTCAGGCCCTGTCGGCCGCCTTGAGGCGGCGGTCGACGCAGGCAGTGATGGCGGGGACGACCGCCGTCATCTGCGGGCGCCAGCCGGGTACCGCGTTGACCTCGCAGACGGTGAAGGTGTCCTCGGACGCGAAGAGGAGGTCCACCCCCGCGATGGCCAGCCCCATCGCCCCGGCCGCCCGTACGGCCAGCGCCTCCGCCTCCGGGTATGCGCCGGGGCAGACGGTGGCCGAGCCGCCCTGGCCGATGTTCGAGGCGAGGCCGCCGTTGCGGGAGGTGCGTACGGCGGCGCCCACGGTCTCCCCGTCGACCACGATCAGACGCAGGTCCCGGCCGTGCGAGTGGGACACGTACTCCTGGAAGAGATGCGGGGTCTCCTGCGCGAGGGCGCCCGCGATGCCGCGCAGCAGGTGGGTGTCGGGGGCGAGGAACACCTGCTTGCCCTTGTGGCCGGTGACCGACTTGACCACGCACGGGGTGTCGAGGCCGGTGGTGCGGACCACGCCTTCGAGCGGCGCCGTCCCGTACGAGAGGGTGTCGGGCACCGGAAGCCCGGCGAGGGCCAACTCCTGCATCTGCCATACCTTGTTGCGGCAGAGGAGATGCGCCGCCAGCGGATTGACGAGGGTGGCCCCCATGCGCTCCAGGTGCCGCAGCAGGGTCACCTCGCGGTCGTAGTGCATGGAGCCGGGGGTCTGGCGTATGAGGACGACCTTCGGGGCGGGTACCTCCGCGCCGCCCAGGGTCCGCAGGAACAACCGCCCCTGGTGGACGCCGAAGACGAACTCGTTGGTGTGCCAGACCGCGAACTTCGGCCCGTGGAGCGCCGCGAGGGCGTCCGCCAGCCTCTGCGTCGCGCCCTGCAGGGGTACGGGGAGTGCCCGTACCAGCAGCCACACGTCCGTGGGGGGCAGTAACTCCGTACGCTCCATTGCCTGTCCGCCTCTCCGGTTCGGTATCGGGACCGGCAGGAATTTAGCGTGGAGTGTGCGAAATCCTGGTGGAAACGGGGATGTTGCACACCAAAGAGCGTCCAGCTCCTGGGACCGTCCAGCTCCTGGGACCGTCCGGCTCCTGGGACCGTCCGGCTCCTGGGACCGTCCCGCTCCGGGGACGGTCCCGCCTCACCGCCCGGGCGGGGCGCGGGTCCGTGAGTCGCGGGGCGCGGGCCCATGAGGGGTGGGCCCGTGCCCTCGCGGTCACAGCAGTTCGCCCCGGCTCCGCGCGTTGCACCGCGCGTTCTCGGCGCGCAGCCGTTCGGCGGGGTCCGCGAACCGGACCTGCTCCGGATCGGCCTGCCACTCGGCCCCTCCGGCCACCGGCCGCAGCTGCCAGAAGGCGCCGGCGACGCTCCGGAACTCGCCGATCACCCCCGGCCGCGACGCGTCCACCACCAGCGCCCCGACCGCGGGTTCGCTTCTCTTGGCGTTCACTCTTCTCGTCCTCTCCGCACCCTGGTGGTGCTCTTCGGGACGCCTGGTGGGCGTCCCGGCACCCCTAGAGTGAGGCAGAAACGGGCCGGTTGGTATGGAAACCGGGACCGACCTGCGCGGGGGTCATCCGGGTGCATGCGTCCGGGCCCTACCGGCGTCGTAGCGGCGCCCGCTCCGGACGGGCGGACCATCGGTCGGGAGCGGGGGGATGAAAACCGGGAGGCAGATTGACCGGTATGCGGCCGGCCCGCGCGAGCATGGTGCGCGGGCCCGGCGGTGAGGGGAGCACGGCCCCGGCGGTGAGGGGGTGCTGCCCCGGTGGTGAGGGCGTGCGGGCGCGCCCGACGCGCCCCTCACCGCCGCCTCAGGAGGCGCTGCCCGGGGCCGGTTCGAAGGCGGTCGCCAGCGAGCCGGGGGCGACCGGGGTCCGCTGGCCGGAGCCGGTGACCGGCAGCCGGGCGCCGTCCTGGGCCGGGTCCACGTACCGCGCGAACCAGGCGTCCAGCCGGGCGGCGAGGTCGATGCGCTCGGCGGCGCGGGCCGGGTCGTCGACGAGGTTGTGCTCCTCGCCGGGGTCGGCGGCCAGGTCGTAGAACTCGTGCGGGCCGTGCGGGTAGCGGTGGACGTACTTGAGGTCCCGGGTGCGGATCATGCGGACCGGGCCGTACTCGTCGTAGACGACGACGCGTTCGCGGTCGGTGGCCTCGGCGGCCTCGGTGGTCTCGGCGGCCTCGGTGGGGCGGTCCCGGGCCGGGTCCGTTCCCGCCAGGATGTCCGCGAAGGAGCGGCCCGGGAGGGCGGGGTCGTGGCGGTGGCCGAGGCCGAGGTGCTCCACCAGCGTCGGCAGCACGTCGTACTGGGAGAGCAGCGCCTCGCTGTGCCGGCCGGCCGGGATGCGGCCGGGCTGCGCGATCAGGAAGGGCACCAGGACCGAGCTGTCGTACATGTTCTGCGGGAAGGTGCCGTTGCCCTTGCCCCAGATGCCGTGGTGCCCGGCGTTGAAGCCGTTGTCGCTGGTGAAGATGATCAGCGTGGATTCGGTGAGTCCGAGCGCGTCGAGCCGGTCGAGCACCCGGCCGATGGCGGCGTCCATCGCGGTGGTGGCCGCGAAGTAGCCGATGAGGGCCTCCCGGGTGTCGCTCTCGCCGCCGACGGGGGCGCCGTCCGCGTCCACGGGCTGCCAGGGGTGCGCGGGGCCCTGCGGGCAGCTGTCGAAGGCGCAGTCCTCGTACAACTCCGTGTACTCGGGCGGGTGCTGGCCCTTCCACGGCTTGTGCGGGGCGGTGAAGTGCAGGGAGAGGTGGAAGGGCTCGGGGCGGCCGGACTCGGCGGTGAGGAAGTCCTGCGCGTCGTCGGCGAGCGCGTCGGTGAGGTAGGCGGGCTCCTCGGTCGGTACGCCGTCGCGGTAGAGCGGGGCGCCGTAGTACGGGCCGCCGCCGCTCTCGTGCACGTACCAGTGCACGAAGCCTTTGCGGGGGCGGTCGTTGGCGCCCAGATGCCACTTGCCGCTGAGGCCGAGGCGGTAACCCGCGTCGGCGAGAATGTCGGTGAACAGGGTCCTTCCGGACAGGAAGTCGATGCCCGTCCGTCCGGCGTGATGGTACGAGAGCCAGTCGTGCACCCCGTGCTGGGACGGCAGTTCGCCGGTGAAGAGCGAGGCGCGGGCGGGCGAGCAGACCGGCGAGGTGCAGAAGAAGCGGCTGAAACGGACCCCGCGGTCCGCAAGTGCGTCGAGGTGCGGGGTGCGGATCTCGTCGTTGCCCGCACAGCCCATGGCCCACGGTCCCTGGTCGTCCGAGAGGATCAGCAGGACGTTGGGGCGGTACGGGTCGCGGCTGGCCATGGGGGTCCTCCTCGGTCGTGCCGGACGGGAGCCCGGCGCCGGAGTGGTGCGGGAGCCCGGACCGGCGCCGGAGTGCGGGAGCCCGGCGCCGAGTACGGGCCGGGCTCCGGAGCGCGGGGCCGGACAAGGCGGGACAGGCGTCGACGGTGGCGCCACCGGCTCCCGGCCGTCACGGGGCGAGTGCGCCGGGCTGTGCAGAGCGTGGGGTCTGGTGGCCGGACAAGTCAACTGTTTCAGGCGAATGAATTGCCGATGTCTTGGGCTCTGGTTCGACTGCCCGTTCCGTGTCGGACACCTGCTACGACCTGCTGTTGAGCCGGACTTGTGCCGGATCGGTTGCCGACAGTCCCAAATTCATAGGCAATTCATGCGCTCAAAGAGCGATTGACCGCTCTATGAATGGCTGGAAATCATTGGGCCACTTCGCACGCCCCGCCTCAGACCCCCGTCTCCGAGGAGAGCCATGCCTTCCGACCGATCCGCGCGCCTTTCGCGCCGCACCGTTCTCGCCGTCGCCCTGGCGGCGACCCTCGGCCTCACGGCATCCGCTTGTTCGTCCGGTGCCTCCTCGGCCGGCGGGGGCGGCGACTCGTTCACCTACTGGTCGATGTGGAAGCAGAACGAACCGCAGGCCAAGGTGTTGCAGGCCGCGATCGACACGTTCACCAAGGACACCGGCATCAAGGTCCGCGTGCAGTGGAAGGGCCGGCAGGTCGTCCAGCAGCTGGCGCCCACCCTGAACACCGCCAACGTCCCCGCCGACCTGGTCGACTCCGCGGACCGCTTCGCCTACGCGCAGCTCCAGGCCACCGGCCAGGCGCTCGACCTCACCTCCGTGCTCGACCAGGAGATACCCGGCGAGACCGGCAACACCGTCGGCAGCGTCGTACCGGCCTCCTACCGCGACCTGAACACGGACAAGGGCACCCTCTGGCAGATCCCCTACGAGGTGCTCACCACCCAGGTCTGGTACGACGGCAAGGCCCTGCCCGACGTGGCCGCCAAGCCGCCGGCCACCTGGGAAGAGTTCACCGCGCTGCTCGCGGACCGGAAGAAGGAGCGCGGCGACGGCCCGCTCGCGCTGGACGCCGACATCGCGGACTACTCCGCCTACTGGACGTACTACGCGGTCCTGCGCGCACTTGGACCCGGCGCCTTCGGCAAGGCGGCCACCGACCCGACCGGAAAGGCCTTCGAGGCACCGGAGTTCGTCGCCGCCCTGAAGCGGGTCCAGGACCTGGTCAAGGCCGGTGACTTCACCGGGGGCTACGACGGCTCCAAGTGGCCCGCCGTGCAGCAGAAGTGGGCCAAGGGCAAGTCGGACTTCCTGCTGCTGGGCACCTTCGCGCCCAGCGAGACCGCCGAGTTCGCCTCACCCGGCTTCAGCTACCGCTCGTTCCCCGTGCCGGCGGTGAACACGGACGGCGGGAAGCAGGCCCAGGACATCTCGCTCATCGGCTTCTCCATCCCCAAGAAGGCGAAGAACACCACCGCCGCGAGCAAGTTCATCGCCTACTTCCTCGCCAAGCAGCAGCTCTCCGGCATCTCCACCGAGGCCAAGAACATCACCCCCCGCGCGGACATCCCCGCCCCGGCCGAACTCGCCGACGCACAGAAGGCCCTGACCGCCGGTACGCCCGTCAAGACGCTCGACGCGGTGAAGGAAAACGCGGCCGAGTGGTACACCAAGGTCTTCCAGCCGCTCAACACCAGCTTCATCACCGGCAAGTTGAGCGCCGAGTCCTTCGCGGGGAAGCTCAAGTCGGGCACCGCGGACTACTGGAAGAACGCCTCGTGACGGCCACCGAGGTGACGGCCACCGAGGTGACGGCCACCGAGGTGACGGCCGGCGAGGTGACGACCGACCACGCGCGCACCACCGACGGGAAGGCCGCCGACGTGAACACCACCGCCGACGCGAAGGCCGACGGCGGGAGGGCGGGCGCGGCGGCGGGCGGAGTGCGCACCGGCAGGAAGCCGGGCGCCGCACGCCCCACCGCCACCCGCTCCAGCCCGCTCGCCGCACGCCGCCGCAAGCTGTTCTGGCCCTTCCTCGCGCCGGCCGTCCTCGTCTACGTCGTCTTCTTCGCCGGCCCGTCGCTCTACACGGTGTGGCTCAGCTTCAACAAGTGGGCCGGGGCCGGCCCCATGACCTTCGTCGGCGTCGACAACTACCGTCGGCTGTTCGGCGATCCGACCTTCCAGCAGTCCTTCACCAACACCCTGTGGATCATCCTCGGCGTCGGCGGGCTGACCTTCCTGGTCTCCTTCGGGCTGACGATGGTGCTCCGGGACATGAAGGGCCGCAAGGCCGCCCGCTCCATCCTCTTCTTCCCCAACATCGTCCCCAGCGTGGTGCTCTCGATCCTCTGGGGGTTCCTCTTCCAGCACGACGGCCTCACCGACGCGGTGGTGGGCGCCCTGGGCATGGAGCACCCGCCGAACTGGCTCGGGCAGGACAACCTCTTCCGGGTCATCATGGTCGGCCTGGTCTGGACGTCGACCGGCTTCTACACCACCATCCTGATGGCCGCCGTGGACCAGATCCCGCCGGAGCTGTACGAGGACTGCGAGCTGGCCGGAGCCAACGCCTTCCAGAAGTTCCGCCATGTGACCCTGCCCCTGATGTGGGAGGTCGTCGGCGTCTGCGCGGTCCTCTGGACCATCAGCGCCGTCAAGGTCTTCGAGTTCATCTACGCCTTCGCCGGGGCGGCCGGACAGATGCCCGACGCCGGGGTGTGGAACACCGCGCTCTACACCTACGGGGAGGCGTTCGCCTCCGGTGGCGTACCCCGCTACGGCTCCGCCGCGGCGAGCGCCGTCGTGATGGTGACCCTGGTCGGTGTCCTCGTCGTCCTGATCCGCCGCGTCATGCGGCGCGACACCGTGCAGTTCTGACCGCGCGAGACCGTACGGTTCCAGCCACGCGGACCGTGCCCGGCCGGGTCCCGCCCGAGGACCCGCCCGAGGAACCGCCCGAGGACGTCCGTACTCCCGGCGCCGTCCCCCCGTACTCCCGAGACACCCCGCACCCCCAGACCACAGGAGGCCCCGCCGCCATGGCCGTCACCACGTCCGGTCGTCCCCCCGGCCGCCTCACCCGCATGAGGAGCCGGCTCACCACCACCCAGGTTCTCGGCGTCCCCCTGGTCTGGATCGTCGCAGGCTTCAACGTCCTCACCGGGCTGTGGCTGCTGCTCTCCTCGCTGAAGAGTGCCGACGAGATCTTCAGCTCCCCGTGGCACCTGCCGGGCTCCCTGCACTGGGACAACTACGCGCGGGCCTGGAGCGAGGGGAACTTCGGCCCGGCGGCCCTGAACACCGTCGTCGTGGTGGCGGGCACCGCCGTGATCACCCTGGTGTTCGCCGCGCCCGCCGCGTACGTCCTCAGCCGGGTCACCACCCGGTTCAACGGCGGTTTCGTGCTCTTCTTCGCCCTCGGCCTCGGCATCCCCTCCCAGGTCGTGATGCTGCCGCTCTTCGTCGTCATGAACAAACTGCTCCTCGTCGACAGCCTGTTCGGCCTGATCGTGGTCTACGTGGCGACCTCGCTGCCCTTCGCCGTCTTCTTCCTCACCGGGTTCTTCTCGACCCTGCCGGTGGAGCTGGAGGAGGCCGCCGCGCTGGACGGGGCGTCCGCCTTCCGCACCTTCTGGCAGGTCATGCTGCCGCTCGCGCGCGGCGGCCTGGTCACCGTGCTGATCCTCAACGTCATCCAGCACTGGGGCGAGACCGTGTTCTCCCTCGTCTTCATCCAGAACACCGACCACCAGACGCTCTCCCTGGCACTCCTCGGCTTCCTCCAGCAGATGCAGTACAACGGCGCAGACTGGGGCGGCCTGTTCGCGGGCGTGGCCGTGGTCGTCCTGCCCGTCCTCGCCTGCTACGTATGGCTGGGCCGCCGGATCATCGAAGGCATGACCGTCGGCTCCGTCAAGTGACCTGCGAGGGAGACGACATGCCCGACGAGATGCCCGGCGAGGTGCCCGGTGGCGCGCCCCACGACGCGCCCGGCGAGAGGCCCGGCGGGGCGCCCGGTGGCGTGTCCGGTGGCGTGTCCGGCGCGGAGGGGCCCAAGGACCTCAAGTTCCGGAGGCTCGCCCAGGAGTTGCGGCAGCAGGTGCGGGACGGCGTCTGGCCGGTCGGCGGACGGCTGCCCACCGAGAAGCAACTCGCCCTCGGCAACGGGTCGTCGGTCTCCACCGTGCGGCGCGCGGTGGACGAACTCATCGCCGAGGGACTCGTCGTGCGGCGGCAGGGCTCGGGCACCTTCGTCCTGGCGCCCGACGTCCCCCGGGCCGCCCGCGCCCTGATCGGCGTACTCGTCCCCGACACCACCTTCTACTACCCGCAGGTCCTCCAGGGCATCGAGGAGGGACTCTCCGCCGCGGGTGCCCGCCTGCTCCTCACCTGCTCCGGGTACGACCAGGAGCGCGAGGCCCGGGACGTGGCGGACCTCCTCGACGGCGGCGCGGACGGGCTGCTGCTCGTCCCCACCTTCAACGGGCCCGAGCACCGCGAGAGTTACCTGGCGCGGATCGCCGCCCTGCCCGTACCCGCCGTACTGATCGAGCGGCGCGGCACCTCGCTCGGCGACACCAGCGAGTACGTCTGCACCCACCACGAAGCGGGCGCCTACGACGCCGTACGGCACCTCGCCGGGCTCGGCCACCGCTCCATCGGCCTCGTGCTGCGCGCCCCCGCCCCGACCGCCCCGCCCCTGATCGACGGGTACCGGCAGGCGGCGGTCGAACTCGGCTGCTCGACAGTGGAGTTCGAAGCACCCCGGCAGGAATGGAGCCCGGCCACCGCCGACCGCGCCCTCGCCGTGCTCCGTACGGCCGGAGCCACCGCAGCCGTCTGCTTCGGCGACCGGCAGGCCGCCCTCCTGGAGGGCGCCGCCCGCCGGGCCGGGCTCACCGTCCCCGGCGACCTTGCCCTCGTCGCGTACGACGACGAGATCGCCGACCTCGCCGACATCCCGCTCACCGCCGTGGCGCCCCCCAAGCACCTGCTGGGCCGCACCGCCGCCGAGACACTGCTGCGGCGGCTGCGCGAGCCCGGATCGGCACGCCACCGCATCCTGCTGCGCCCCAGCATCACCGTCCGCCAGTCCTGCGGCGCGCGGCCCACCGGTCCCGAAGCCACCCCCACCCGCACCTCCACCCCCACCCCCTCACCCAAGCAACGGGAGATCACCTCGTGACGGACATTCGGCTCGGTCTGATCGGCGCCGGCGCGGTCGGCGTCCTGCACGCGCAGGCCGCCGCGACCACCCCCGGGGTGCGCGTCACCGCCGTCTGCGACCTGGTGGAAGCGACCGCGCGCGGGGTCGCCGACCCCCTGGGCGCCGCCGTGTTCACCGACCACCGCGCGCTGATCGCCTCGGGCACCGTCGACGCCGTCGTGGTCAACACCCCGCACGCGCTGCACACCGCGATCGTGACGGACAGCGCCGACGCCGGGCTGCACGTCCTGGTCGAGAAGCCCATGGCCACCGACTCCGCCGAGTGCACCGTCATGGAGCGCGCCTGCGCGGACGCCGGGGTGGTGCTCTTCGTGGGGCACATCCAGCACTTCCTGCCCCCGATGGCGGCGGCCCGCGCGGCCCTCGACGCGGACGCCATCGGCGAACTCCTCGCCGTCAGCGACTGGCGCTCCACCGACTACCGGCCGGGCAGCCGCCCCGCCTGGTTCTTCGACCCGGCCGTCTCCGGCGGCGGCGTGTTCTTCAACATCGGTACGCACTGCGTGGACCGGCTCGTCTGGCTGGCCGGCCGCCGGGTCCGCGCGGTCAGCGCCAACGCCGTGCACCGGGCCGGTGCGCTGCCCGGCATCGAGACCGACATGATGGCCCGGCTGGAACTGGAAGGCGGCCTCGTCGGACACATCGGGGTCACCAGCACCGGACTGCCCGCCCGCGACGAACTGCTGCTGATCGGCGAGCGCGGCGCGATCCGGGTGGCACGCGGCTCCGGCGCGACCCTGCACACCGAACACGTGCCCGGCAGCGTCCCCACGGTGCTCGCCGCCGAATCCCCCGAGGACGTTCCCCGGGCGTTCGCCGCGCAGCTCGCCGCGTTCGGTGCGGCGGTACGCGGCGAACAGCCCCCGGCCGTCTCGGCGGACCACGGGCGGCACGTCGTCGAGGTCGTCGAGGCCGTCTACCGCTCCAGCGCCACCGGCGAGCGCACCGAGACCCCCGTCCCGGCCGGTGTTCCGGCCGCCTGACCCCCGCCGCCCGACCCGCCGCTGCTCTCCCCGGCTGCTCCCACGGCACGAACCGCACCACCGCACTTTCGAAGCACCGCACTTTTCGAAGCTCCGCCCCCCAGGAGGATTCAGTGCACGAGATCACCGCCGTCCCGTTCCGCCGCCGCGGCTTCCTGTCCGCCCTGGCGCTGGCCGCGGCCGGTGCCGCGGGCCTCCAGCTGCTGCCCGGCGCCACCCCGGCGGCAGCCGACGGCGACGCCTTCGACGTCCTGCGCGAGACCTGGGCCGCCCTGCTGACCGGCGGCGACATCGACGCCGGCGACGCCGACTACGCCCCCGCGCTCGCCGTGCTCTCGACCACCGCCACCGGCCTGTGGAACACCATGGCGCCGGACACCGGGGCCGGCTCCCTCTGGCCCGGCCAACCGCTCACCGTCCCCGCCAACATCACCGCCGGATACAAGGCGCTCGCCTCGCTCGCCACCGCGTACGCCACCGAGGGCACCACGGCCACCGACGGCACCGGGCGCGCCCTGTACGGCTCCGCCGGGCTCGGCGCCGACATCGTGGCGGGGCTCGACTTCCTGCACGCCCAGGCGTACCACGCCACCGCCGTGGAGAACGGCAACTGGTGGGACTGGGAGATCGGCTGCCCCGTCGCCCTCACCAACACCATGACCCTCGTGCACCCGCTGCTCACCGAGGACCGGATCGCCGACTGGACGGCGGCGATCGACCACTTCGTGCCCGACCCCACCCAGAACCGCTACGGCACCGACCGCACCACCTCCACCGGCGCCAACCGGGTCGACCTCTGCCAGGTCGTCGCCCTGCGCGGCGTCCTCGGCCGCAGCGACGAACGCCTCGCCGCCGCCGTCGCGGGCCTCTCCGACGTGTTCCCGTACGTCACCTCCGACGACGGGCTCTACGCCGACGGGTCCTTCGTCCAGCACTCGTACATCCCCTACACCGGTACGTACGGCATGGTGCTGCTGCGCGGGCTCACCAGCCTCTTCCAGCTGCTGCACGGCTCCTCGCACGAGGTGACCGACCCGGCCGCCGCGCACATCCACACCTCGGTCGACACCGCCTTCGCCCCCTGGATCTGGAACGGCCTCTGCATGGACGCGGTCCGGGGCCGGGCGGTCAGCCGGGCCGCCGAGACCGACTTCTACGACGGCAACCTCACCGCCCAGGCCGTTCTGCGCGCCGCGCTCTCCGCCCCCACCACCGCCCAGGCCACCCGCTTCAAGGGCCTGGCGAAGGGGTGGATCACCCGGGGCGAGGCGTACGCCCCCTACAGCGCCACCGCCGGCATCGCGGGGGTCGCCCTGGCCGCCCCCGTGCTCAACGACAGCGGCATCGTGGCCCTCCCGGAGCCCGTCGGGCACGTGCAGTTCCCGAACATGGACCGGGCCGTGCACCGGGGCGGGGACTGGGCCCTCGCGCTCGCCCTCTCCTCCGCGCGCATCGCCCGGTACGAGTCGATGAACGGCGAGAACCTGCACGGCTGGCACACCGGCGACGGCATGGCCTACCTCTACCTCGCCGACGACCCCGGCCACTTCACCGACGACTTCTGGCCCACCGCCGACCCCAAGCGGATGCCCGGCACCACCACCGACGCCCTCGCCCTCGCCGACGCCGCCGGTACGGGCACCCGGCCCGCCGCGACCTGGGCGGGCGGCGCGAGCCTCGGCGGCACGTACGGCAGCCTCGGCCTGGACTTCCGCGCCCACGGCTCGACCCTCACCGCGAAGAAGTCGTGGTTCTGCCTGGACGACTCCGTCGTCTGCCTCGGCGCGGGCATCACCGGCGGCAGCGGCGCCGAGGTCACCACCACCGTCGAGCACCGCAACCTCGGCGCCCCCGGGGCCCGCACCCCGAAGCTCACCGTCGACGGCACCGCCCAGCCCTCCACCGCCGGCTGGTCCGCCGCCCTCGCCGTCACCGGCTGGGCGCACCTCGCCGGGACCGGCGGCTACCTCTTCCCCGGCGGCGCCACCGTCAAGGCCGACCGCACCGACCGCACCGGCTCCTGGCACGACATCAACACCGGCGGCACCACCACCGCCACCACCCGGCGCTACCTCACCCTCGGCCTCTCCCACGGCACCGCCCCGGCGAACGGCGCGTACGCCTACGTCCTGCTGCCGGGCGCCGACGCCTCCCGCACGGCGGCCCGTGCCGCCGCCCCCACCGTGGAGATCCTCGCCAACACCCCGTCCGTACAGGCGATCCGGGACAACGGCTCCGGGATCGTCGCCGCCAACTTCTTCACGGCCGGAACGGCGGCGGGCATCACCGTCGGCGCGCCCTGCTCGGTGATCCTGCGCCGCACCGGGTCCACGCTGACCGTGGCGGTCTCCGACCCCACGCACACCGCCTCCTCGGTCACCGTACGGCTCGTCCACACCGGCACGGCGGTGCGCACCGACCCCCGGATCACCGTCGACACCGCCGCGCCCACCCTCGCCCTCACCGTGAACACGGCGGGCGCCGCCGGAGCCACCGCCGAGGCCGTCTTCACGGTCACCGGCGCGGCCCTCGCTCCCGTCGCCGACGGGTACGTCCGGGACGGCGCGTACGCCGACACCTCCTACGGCACCGCCACCACCCTGGTGGTGAAGAACGCCACCGGCAGCGGCTACAACCGCCAGTCGTACCTCCGCTTCGACACCTCGGCCCTCACCGGCCGGATCACCTCCGCCACCCTCTCGGTGCACGGCTTCGTCTCCGACTCCGGCGGCACCGACGCCGTCGTCACCGCGTACGGAGTGGCCGACACCACCTGGACCGAACCCGCCCTCACCTGGAACACCCGCCCCGCCCTCGGCACGGCCCGCGCGGACGCCGCCGCCACCGCCGTACCGGCCTGGCTCGCCCTCGACGTCACCGCCCACGTCACGGCGGCGGCCCCAGGACCGGTCTCCCTCGCCCTGGCCCAGGCGGCGCCGGGCCTCGCCGTCGTCATCAACTCCCGCGAGAACAAGGCGTATCCGCCAGTGCTGACGGTGACGCTGGGCTGAGGACGACGCACCGCCGCGCACCCGGAGCGGGACGGGTGCGCGGCGGTGCGGTTCGGCAGCGGGCGCCTCGGCGACGACAGGCCGGATCGGGCCGGGTCGGGCCGGGTCGGGGGGCATGTGGTTCTCCGGCCGCGGGGCGGGGCGCCGTCCTCAGACGGGGTGGGCGCCGGTGGGTACGCCGTGGGCGACCGCGTACGGAGTCAGGGCGAGCACGCCCACGCCGCGCATGACGGTCTCCGGGCCGATGGCGAGGGGGCTGGCTCCGAACGACTCGGCGATCTCGGGCGCGAGCTCGAAGGCGGCCCACTTCCACTCGTCCGCGTCGTCGTCGGACTCCAGCGCCGGGTCCCACTCCGTGCGGAGGCCGAGTTCCGCCCGGCGGGCCCGCTCGAAGGGCAGGGGATCACCGAGGGTCAGCAGATGGTTCTCGCCGTCGCCGGTCTCGCAGTAGCGCCGGATCACCGTGCCCCGTTCGGCGGCGAGCCACGCCGAGCCGTCGCCCTGGGCACCGTAGTAGTACGCCTGGGCACTTCCGAAGCGTGCGCTGAGCAGGGTGCAGAGCCTCAGGACGTCCTCGGCGCGCTCCGCGTCGCAGGGGTCGCACCACGCGCCCAGCACGAAGGTCCAGCCGTCGAGTTCGGGGGTGACGAAGACCCGGGCGTAACCGGAGGGGGAGCCCGGGCCGGCCTCGTGGCCGTCGGCGTCCACGATGTCGTTGCCGAGCGCGAAGGTCACCGGCCTCGGACCGACGAGACCCAGCGCACCGATGATCCCGGCCTGGTCGCCGCTCGGCACCGCGATCCAGTGGTTCCCGCAGTTCCAGGACGCCGTGGGCCGCTCGTCCGGGGCCTTCACACGGACGAGGCGCTCGATCGCCGCCACGTCGCGTTCGGACAGCGCGCTCTCGCCGCCCAGTTGGGCGAGCACGGACAAGGCTCCGGCGCGCTGCCGTCCCGGGCCGTCCCGCCGGATCCGCCGGAGGAGCGGTACGAGAATCTCCGCCGCCTCCTTGCCGCCTGTCATCAGGGTGTCCCGCGCCTGCCGGGAGACCTCGCGATCGGCGTCGCCGAGCAGGGGAAGCAGTGCGGGCAGGGCCGTGCGGCCGTCGCCCGCGCAGAGCCCGATCCCGCGTACCGACTGGCGGCGGACGAGGGGTGAGGGGTGGGACAGCGCGGCGGCGTAGCGGTCGGCGACCCCGGCGCCCAACCGGATGAACGCGTGGCCGATCTCTTCGCGGACCTCCTCCGTGGGCGCGTCGAGGAGCTCTCGTGCCAGACGGTCGAACGCCGGGTGCCCGATACGCCGGAGCACCGGCGCCGCCTCCCGCCAGGTCACGGGCGACGACGGGTCCGTCAGCGCGCGCACGAGGGCCTCCGCTGCCACGGCCCCTCCCCGGGCCAGCTCTTCCGAAGCGGACCGGCGCCGGTCCGGGCGCACCAGGTCGTCGACCGCGGCCCCGAGCGCTTCCGTTCCCCGAGGGGTTTCCATCATGTCCACGAAGCTCCTCCGTCCAGCCGTCGCCTCCCGCCCGAAGGCAAGGGCCCGACACGGCCTGTCCACACCGCCCGCCATGATCGCGCAAGGGTGTGACAACGCGACGTGCACGGGCTGTCCTGCCGGAGCGACCTCGTGTCCCGAGAGGGGCGGATGCGCGCCACCCGAGACTTGGTCCTGTCATGACCCTGGCGGAAGTGCAGGCAGGGCTCCAGAATGGGTCGCGTTCATGGGAGCGCTCCCACTCGCTGGCGCTCCCCGCACTCGCACCCCGCCGACGCACGACGAAAGGTGTCCCGGTGAACGCCCCACCCCCACGCCTCCGTACCTCGCGCCCCCGCCCGCCGCACCGCCCCGGCGCCCGGTCCCTCGCGCGGCTGTCCGGTGCGACGGCCGCCGCCCTGCTCGCCGCGATGCTCGCCGCCCCCGGCGCGGCCGCCGCCGACGAGCCCGCGCCCGCCGAGGGCGCCGAGCAGATCACCAACGGCGACTTCTCCGCCGGTACCGCGCCCTGGTGGTGGACGGCGAACACCTCCGGGACGGTCGTCGACGGACGCCTGTGCGCCGACGTCCCGGCCGGTACGGCCAATGCCTGGGACGTGATCGTCGGGCAGAACGACGTACCGCTCGTGGCGGGGGAGACGTACCTGCTGAGCTACACCGCGACCTCCACCGCGCCGCTGACCGTGCAGACCCGCGTCCAGGAGGCCGTCGACCCCTGGACCACCGAGCTCGCCACCGCCGACCCCGTCGGCGCCGAACCGGTCACGGTCACCCACGCGTTCACCGCCACGGCCGACCGGCCGAGCGCCCAGGTCGCCCTCCAGATCGGCGGCGGCGAGCGGGCCACCACCTTCTGCTTCGACGACGTGTCCCTGCGCGGCGGCGCCGAACCGCCCGTGTACGTCCCCGACACCGGCTCCCCGGTCCGGGTCAACCAGGTCGGCTACCTCCCGTACGGCACCAAGGCCGGCACCGTGGTGACGGACGCCGACGCGCCGCTGACCTGGACGGTGAAGGCCGCCGACGGAACCACCGCCGCCACCGGCACGACCGTCCCCGGCGGCGAGGACCCGACCTCCCGGCAGCGCGTCCACACCTTCGACTTCAGCGCCCTCACCACCGTCGGCGACGGCTACACCGTGGACGTCGACGGGCAGGTCAGCGAGCCCTTCTCGGTCCGCGCGGACCTCTACGACGGCCTGCGCTCCGACGCGCTGGCGTACTTCTACCACAACCGCAGCGGCATCCCGATCGAGGCGGACCTCGTCGGCGAGGAGTACGCGCGCCCCGCCGGACACGCCGGTACGGCCCCCAACCAGGGCGACACCGACGTGCCCTGCGTCCCCGGCGTCTGCGACTACCGCCTCGACGTCTCGGGCGGCTGGTACGACGCGGGCGACCACGGCAAGTACGTGGTCAACGGCGGTATCGCGGTGGCCCAGTTGATGGACACGTACGAGCGGACCCTGACCGCCGCCGACGCCGAGGGCGCCCAACTCGCCGACGGCACCCTGCGCGTCCCGGAACGCGGCAACGACGTGCCCGACATCCTCGACGAGGCCCGCTGGGAGCTCGACTTCCTGCTCCGCATGCAGGTGCCGGCCGGTGAGCCGCTCGCGGGCATGGTCCACCACAAGGTGCACGACGCTGCCTGGACCGGCATCCCCACCCGCCCGGACCAGGACCCCCAACCGCGTGAGCTGCACGCCCCGTCGACCGCCGCGACCCTCAACCTCGCCGCGACCGGCGCCCAGTGCGCCCGCCTCTTCGCCCCGTACGACCAGGAGTTCGCCGACCGCTGCCTGCAGGCCGCCACCACCGCCTGGAAGGCCGCCGTGGCCCACCCCGCCGTCTACGCCGACCCGGCGGACGGCACCGGCGGCGGGACGTACAGCGACAACGACGTGACCGACGAGTTCTACTGGGCGGCCGCCGAACTCTTCACCACCACCGGAGAGTCGGCCTACCGCACCGCCCTGCTCGCCTCCCCGCTGCACGGCGACGCCGACAAGATCTTCTCCGCCGGCGGAGGCATCTCCTGGGGCTCCACCGCGGGGCTCGGCGTGCTCACCCTCGCCACCGTCCCCAACGACCTCACCGCCACCCAACTCGCCAGTGTCCGCTCGGTCGTGACCGCCGGAGCCGACCGCTACGCCGCACAGTCGGCGGCCGAGCTCTACGGACTGCCCTACTCCCCGCCCGGCGAGGACTACGCCTGGGGCTCCAACAGCCAGGTCCTCAACAACATGGTCGTGCTCGCCGTCGCCCACGACCTCACCGGCGAACCCGCCTACCAGGACGCCGTGTTGCGCGGCGCGGACTACCTCTTCGGCCGCAACCCCCTCAACCGGTCGTACGTCACCGGGTACGGCGAGCGGTACTCCGAGAACCAGCACCACCGCTTCTGGGCCCACCAGAGCAACCCCGACCTGCCCCACCCGCCCCCCGGCACCATCGCCGGCGGCCCCAACCTGACCGCCGTCGCCGCCGGTGACCCGGTGGCCGCCGAGAAGCTCGGCGGCTGCGCCCCGGCCATGTGCTACCTCGACGACAACGGCTCCTGGGCCACCAACGAGGTCACCATCAACTGGAACGCGCCGCTCGCCTACATCGCCTCCTACCTGGACGACGCGGGCGACGGCCGTACGGCGGCCGCCCGCGCCGACCGCGTCTGCCAGGTCACCTACGCCTCGCACGCCTGGACCGGCGGCTCCACCGTCACCGTCCGGGTCCGCAACACCGGCACCGCCCCGCTCCCCGCCTGGCAGCTGAGCTGGCTCTTCCCGGGCGGACAGCGGATCGGCCAGACCTGGAGCGCGGACCTCGCCCAGAGCGGCCGTACGGTCACGGCGAAACCGCTGGACTGGAACCGCGCCCTCGCCCCGGGCGCGACCGCCGACTTCGGGTTCAACACCACCACCGCGAACACCGGCGCCGATCCGGCCGTGTTCAAACTCGGCGGACACGCCTGCTCCACCACGTAGTCCACGAGCGGGGGTGTCCGGCGAACCGCCGGACACCCCCGCCCGCCTACTTCCCGCTCAGCACCGCACGGAGCTGGTCCAGCCCCCAGTCCAGGTCCTCCCGCTCGATCACCAGCGGCGGCGCGATCCGGATCGTGGAGCCGTGGGTGTCCTTCACCAGCACGCCCCGCTCCATCAGCCGCTCCGAGATCTCCCGCCCGGAACCCAGCGCCGGGGCGACGTCCACCCCCGCCCACAGCCCCCGGCCGCGCACCGCGTCCACCGCGCCGCCGCCCACCAGCCGGTCCAGCTCGCGGTGGAGATGGGCGCCCAGCTCCGCCGCCCGCGCCTGGTACTCGCCGGTCCGCAGCATCGCGAGCACCTCCAGCGCCACCGCACAGGCCAGCGGGTTGCCGCCGAACGTCGAACCGTGCTCGCCGGGCCGGAACACCCCCAGCACCGCCGCCGAGGACACCACCGCCGACACCGGCACCACTCCGCCGCCGAGCGCCTTGCCCAGGACGTACATGTCCGGCACCACGCCCTCGTGCTCGCACGCGAAGGTCCGCCCGGTGCGGCCGAGCCCCGACTGGATCTCGTCCGCGACGAAGAGCACGTTCCGCTCCCGGGTCAGCTCACGGACCCCGGCGAGATAGCCGGGCGGCGGCACCAGCACCCCGGCCTCGCCCTGGATCGGCTCCAGCAGCACCGCCACGGTGTTCTCCGTCATCGCGTCGCGCATCGCGGTGAGGTCGCCGTACGGCACGATCTCGAAGCCCGGGGTGTACGGCCCGTAGTCGGCGCGCGCCTCCGGGTCCGTGGAGAAGCTGACGATCGTGGTGGTGCGGCCGTGGAAGTTGTCCGCCGCCACGATGATCTTGGCCATGCCGTCCGGGACGCCCTTGACGGTGTACCCCCACTTCCGCACGGTCTTCACCGCGGTCTCCACCGCCTCGGCGCCGGTGTTCATCGGCAGCACCATCTCCATGCCGCACAGCTCGGCGAGCTCCGTACAGAACGCGGCGAAGCGGTCGTGGTGGAACGCCCGCGAGGTGAGCGTCACCCGGTCCAGCTGCGCCTTCGCCGCGTCGATCAGCCGTCGGTTGCGGTGGCCGAAATTGAGCGCCGAGTACCCGGCCAGCAGGTCGAGATAGCGGCGCCCCTCCACGTCGGTCATCCAGGCCCCGTCCGCCGTCGCGACGACGACGGGCAGCGGGTGGTAGTTGTGCGCGCTGTGGGCCTCGGTGGAGGCGAGGGTGTTCTCCGTGGTCGACACGGGGTCTCCGTTCGTCGTGCGGCGCGGGCGGATGCGGGCGGGGTGCGGGCGGATGCGGTGCGGGCGGGATGCGGTGCGGACCGGGCGGGTCGCGCCCGGGTCGGGGGCTGCGGGCGGGGTCTCGCCCACTTTGTATCGTTCCGTCGCACCACCGCCCGGGAAACCCGCGCCGCACCGGCGTGCCCGCCGCGCCACGCACGCCGGGCCCGCCCCCGGCAACGTGTTTCTCCTCTCACCGCCCGTCCCGCCGGGCACGCACACCGCTGAACAGGGCCGCCCCGGGGGCCGTACGGGATTCCCGAGTACCGGCTGCCCGGGATCGGTTGCGTACCTGAGACAATGGGCACATGGCCTCTGACCGACCTCGCGTGCTCTCCGGAATCCAGCCCACCGCAGGCTCGTTCCACCTCGGCAACTACCTGGGCGCGGTGCGCCAGTGGGTGGCGCTGCAGGAGTCCCACGACGCCTTCTACATGGTGGTGGACCTGCACGCGATCACCGTGCCGCAGGACCCGAAGGAGCTGCGGGCCAACACCCGTCTCGCCGCGGCCCAGCTGCTGGCCGCCGGTCTCGACCCCGAGCGGTGCACGCTCTTCGTGCAGAGCCACGTCCCCGAGCACGCGCAGCTCGGCTGGCTGATGAACTGCCTGACCGGGTTCGGCGAGGCCTCCCGGATGACCCAGTTCAAGGACAAGGCGGCCAAGCAGGGCGCCGACCGGGCGACCGTCGGCCTCTTCACCTACCCGGTGCTCCAGGTCGCGGACATCCTGCTCTACCAGGCCAACCAGGTCCCGGTCGGTGAGGACCAGCGCCAGCACATCGAGCTCACCCGCGACCTTGCCGAGCGCTTCAACGGCCGCTTCGGCGACACCTTCACCATCCCGGCGCCGTACATCCTCAAGGAGACGGCGAAGATCTTCGACCTCCAGGACCCGTCGATCAAGATGAGCAAGTCGGCGTCCACGCCGAAGGGCCTCATCAACCTCCTGGACGACCCGAAGACCACGGCCAAGAAGGTGAAGAGCGCGGTCACCGACACCGACACGGTGATCCGGTACGACGCCGAGAACAAGCCGGGCGTCAGCAACCTCCTGACCATCTACTCCACCCTCACCGGCACCACCGTCGAGGCGCTGGAGCAGAAGTACGAGGGCCAGATGTACGGCGCGCTGAAGACGGATCTCGCCGAAGTCATGGTGGAGTTCGTCACGCCGTTCCGTACCCGCACCCAGGAGTACCTGGACGACCCGGAGACGCTGGACTCCTTGCTGGCCAAGGGCGCGGAGAAGGCGCGGACGGTCGCCGCGGAGACGCTGGCGCAGGCGTACGACCGGATGGGCTTCCTGCCCGCCAAGCACTGAGTCGAAGGACCCTGGCGGGAGCACGGGGACGCGCGGCACACTTGCGGCGACGGCCCCGTGCGACCGCCGGTGCCGCGGCGCCCCGGGCGCGCGCGGTCATCGAGCACCATCGATCGACGACAGAGGAGAACGACGTGGGGACCGTAACGCTCGGCGTTTCGATCGCGGTCCCGGAGCCCTTCGGCACCCTGCTCCAGCAGCGACGTGCCGGCTTCGGGGACCCGGCCGCGCACGGCATCCCCACGCACGTCACCCTGTTGCCGCCGACCGAGGCGAAGGCGGACGAGGTGCCGGCCGCCGAGGCGCACCTCGCCCGGATCGCCGCCGACTGCCGGCCCTTCCCGATGCGGCTGAGCGGGACCGGGACCTTCCGCCCGCTCTCGCCCGTCGTCTACGTCCGGGTCGTCGAAGGCGCCTCCTCCTGCGCCTGGCTCCAGAAGCGGGTCCGGGACGCCTCCGGACCGCTGACCCGGGAGCTCCAGTTCCCGTACCACCCGCACGTCACCGTCGCGCACTCCATCGACGAGGCGGCGATGGACCGGGCCTACGAGGAGCTCGCGGAGTACGAGGCGTCCTGGACCTGTGCCTCCTTCGCGCTGTACGAACAGGGCGCCGACAGCGTCTGGCGCAAGATCAACGAGTTCCCGTTCGGCGCGGGCGGCGGCACGCCCGCCGTGCCCGTCCAGAGCGGGTTCTCCGCCGACGAGCCCTCGCTCCACGGCCTGTCCTGACCTCCACGGCCCGCCCCCGAGCCGTCCTGAGCGGTCCTGACCCGTCCTGACCTGGGGCCTCTGGCGCCGGAGGGACAGTGGGCCGTTCGAGTGGGAAAATTTTTCCACAGGGAGGAGCGACGGCCCGGTCGTCGTTCCGTCGTCCGTCACTGTCGCGGAGGTGGTCCGCGTGGTCCCGCTCTCCAGCCGTGAACGCCAGATACTGGCGCAACTGGAAGCCTCGCTCGCGCGGGACTTCCCCGACGATCCCGCCGTCCAGTTCGGGCGCGACGTCGAAGGCGAGCGCGAGGGGGGAGGCGAGCGCGACCTCCTGAAGAAGCCGCCGCGGGAAGGCCCCGGCAGTCCCGGCAGTCCCGGCACCGCTCCCGGCCGCGGGAGCCCCCGCAGGAGAGGCCCCGCGGGTGGCCCCGCCGGGGACGCCCACCGCGAACCGCTGGGCGCACCGGCCGACGCGGAGGCGCCCGAGGGACGCAGCGGGATCCCGGGCACCCCGTACAGCCCCGGCCGTTTCGGCCGGCTGGTCAGGTCCCGCCGGACGTTCGCCCTGCTGGCCGTCGTCTCGTTCGTGCTGCTGGGCGCCGGCATGATCACCGGGAACCTCTGGGTGGTGGTCGCCTTCGTGGTGACCTGGTCGGCGACCTTCCTCATCGGCGCGGCCCGAATGCTCTCCTGGTCCCGCAGACAGGGCTACTGACCGGCTCCTCGGGCCCGGCCCTCAGAGCCCGGCGGGGAGCCGGCGGAAGAGCGGGCGCGGCACATGGCGCAGCGCCGCCATCACCACTCGCAGCCCGCCCGGTACCCAGACCGTCTCCGAGCCCCGCCGCACCCCCGTGACGATCGCGTCGGCGACCTCCTCCGGGGTGGTGGCCAGCGGCGGCTCCTGCTGCCCGGCCGTACGGGCGGTCCGCACGAACCCGGGCCGCACCACCAGCACCTGGACCCCGCTGCCGTGCAGCGCGTCACCGAGCCCCTGCGCGAAGACGTCCAGGCCCGCCTTGCTGGAGCCGTAGATGAAGTCCTCGCGTCGGGCGCGTTCGGCGGCGACCGAGGAGAGCACCACCAGCGACCCGTGGCCCTGCGCCTGGAGCGCCCCCGCGCACACCAGGCCGGCCGAGACCGCTCCCGCGTAGTTGGTCCGCGCGACCAGCGCGGCGGCGGCCGGGTCCTCCTCGTCGCGCGCCTGGTCGCCCGCGATGCCGAAGGCCAGCAGCACCATGTCCACGTCGCCCTCCGCGAACACCTTGCCGAGCCCCGGGGCGTGCGACTCCGGGTCCAGTGCGTCGAACTCCACCGTGGAGACCTGGGCGCCCAGCGCCCGCAGCTCGTCCGCCGCCGCCTCCAGCGCGGCCGACGGCCGCCCGGCCAGCCGGACCGTACGGGTGCGCAGGGCGATCAGCCGACGGGCGGTGGCCAGCCCGATCTCCGAGGTGCCGCCGAGGACGAGCAGGGACTGCGGGGCACCGAAGGCGTCCTTCACGGGAACACTCCTGGCTGGTCGGGAAGGGGGCAGGGACGGGCGGGTGTCTCAGAGCCCGAGCCGGCGCGCGAGGTCGGAGCGGAACGCGCCGGTCGGGTCGGTCTCGGCCCGCAGCGCGCGGAACTCCGCCACCCGCGGGTACATCGCGGCGAGCAGCTCCGGCCGCAGCCGGGAGTCCCGGGCCAGGCCGACCCGCCCCCCGGCGGCGGCGACCTCGTCGTCCAGCCCGTCCAGGAAGCGGCCGACGCCCGGCAGCCCGGCCGGTACGTCCACGGCGAGGGACCAGCCGGGCGCCGGGAACGACAGCCAGCCGGGCCCGCTCGCCCCGAACCGTTCCAGCACCGCGACCGAGGACGGGCAGGCCCGGGTGGAGAGCCGGCGCACCACCCGGTGCAGGGTCTCCTCCCGGCCCGGGCCGACCGTGAACTGGTAGCGCACGAAACCGCCCCGCCCGGCGGGCGCGGGCGTCCGGGGCAGCGCCTCGGGGGAGCGGAAGAAGGCGTCGAAGCTCCGCAGCACCCCGGTACGGGCACGGGGCGCCGCACGGTGGCGCACCTCGTTGACCAGCCCCATCGCGGTGCGGCCGAGGAGACCGGTCGGCGCGAAGGCGGGCACGGGCGGCAGCGGCGGCAGCAGCGCGGGCGCGCCGAGCGGGGCCCGCCGGTCGCGGGCCGGCAGCGCGGCGAGCGGTGCGTGCGCGCCCCGGACCAGCACCGAGCGGCCGGTGGCCCGCCCGCGCGCCATCAGGTCGATCCAGGCGCTCTCGTACGGCGGGCGGGCGGCGTTCCCCGCCATCCGGGCGAGCAGGTCGTCGAGGTCCGCCGCCCGTTCGGTGTCCACGGCGATCAGCGAGGTGGCGATCCGGCGGCAGCGCAGGGTGGCGGCGAGGACGATCCCGGTCAGCCCGAGGCCGCCCGCGGTGGCGTCGAAGAGCGGGGTGCCCGGCAGCACCGTGACGACCGAGCCGTCCGCCGTCAGCAGCTCCATCGACGTCACGTGCCGGGTGAAGGACCCGGCCGTGCGGTGGTCGTGGCCGTGCACGTCGGAGCCGATGGCCCCGCCCACCGTGATCCGGCGGTCGCCGGGCACCACCGGGAGGTACCAGCCGGACGGCCGCAGCGTTTCGGCCAGCCGGTCCAGCCGTGTACCGGCGTCGCAGACCACGGTGCCGGTGGCCGCGTCGAAGGAGCGGATCCGGTCCAGCGCACCCATGTCGAGGACGGATCCGCCGGCGTTCTGCGCCGCGTCCCCCGGCGAACGCCCGAGTCCCCGGGCGATCGCACCCCGGGGCCCGCGCCCGCGCACGACGTCGGCCGCCTCCTCGTATGTACGCGGACAGAACCGTACGGCGGTGGTCGGGGCGGTGCGGCCGGAGCCGCTCAAGGACACCGTGTCGACGGACATGCGGATGACCGTATCGCCCGAGAAAACCTCTTTGGGGCATTTGTTACAGGACTCACCGGAACGGGTGGTGGAGCGAGTGTCAGCACCCGCGGGCGTCGAACTTCTCCCGCCGCACGGAAGTGTGCGTCCCGTCCACAGGTTTTCGGGGTCCCGGAGGGTACGCGTACGTCATGGACTGGCTGAAGAAACTCCCCGTGGTCGGCCCGCTGCTCGCCCGCCTGATGGAGACGCACGCCTGGCGCTCCTACGAGACCCTGGAACGGGTCCACTGGGCGCGGCTCGCGGCGGCCATCACCTTCATCAGCTTCCTCGCGCTCTTCCCGCTGATCGCGGTCGGCGCCGCCATCGGCGCCGCGCTGCTGACCGACGACCAGCTCGACACGATCGAGCAGAAGACCGCCGAGCAGGTACCCGGCATCTCCGACCAGCTCGGCATCGACAACCTCGTCGCGCACGCCGGGACGGTCGGGGTCGTCGCCGGTGCGCTGCTCCTCTTCACCGGCGTCGGCTGGGTCGGTTCGCTCCGCGACTGCCTGCGCGCGGTCTGGGGCATCGACGACCAGGACGACGGCAACCCGGTGGTCCGCAAGCTCAAGGACGCCGGACTGCTGGTGGGCCTCGGCGGCGCCGCGCTGCTGACCCTCGTCCTCTCCACCGTCGGTTCTACCGCCGTCGGCTGGACCGCCGACCGGATCGGCATCCCCGAGGACGGAGCGGGCGGCGTCCTGCTCCAGGCCGCCGCCATCGCGGTCGCGGTGGTGGCCAACTTCCTGCTGCTGCTCTACCTGCTGACCCTGCTGCCCGGAGTGGAACCGCCGCGCCGCCGGCTGGTGGTGGCCTGCCTGGTCGGCGCGGTCGGCTTTGAACTCCTCAAACTGCTGCTCGGCAGCTACATGAGCGGCGTCGCGTCCAAGAGCATGTACGGCGCCTTCGGCGTGCCCATCGCCCTGCTCCTGTGGATCAACTTCACCGCCAAGCTGCTGCTGGTCTGCGCCGCCTGGACCGCCACCGGCAGCAAGGAGGAGAAGGCGGACGAGGAGAAGGCGGAGAAGAAGGAGGAGAAGGAGGAGCCCGCTACGGACGGGGGCGACGCCGGACCAGGTCCGGCAGCGGCCAGCGCCGGTTGACCAGGAACACGCCCCCCGCGAGCACCACCAGCAACCCGCCGACCACGGCCAGGGCGATGCCGATGCCGCCGGACGGAGCGTCGGCGGCGGCCGTCTTCGCCGCGGTCCGCTGCGACTTCGCCCCGGCGGCGGCCTGCGGCCCCTTGCCCGAACCGGTGCCCGAATCGGTGCCGGTGTCCGATCCGGAGTCCGTACCGCTGCCGGTGTCCGATCCGGAGTCCGTACCGCTGCCGGTGTCCGCCGACTTCGGCGGCACCAGTTCGCCGACCGGCGTCACCTTGCCGCTCGCCGCGAAGCCCCAGTCCAGCAGCGAGGCCGCCTCCTTGTAGACCGCGTGGCTCACGTCGGACGACGGGTTCATGACGGTGACCAGCAGCACCCGGCCGTCGCGTTCGGCGATCCCGGTGAAGGTGTTGCCCGCGTGGCTGGTGTAGCCGTTCTTGACGCCCGCGATGCCCTTGTACGGGTCGATGCCGACGTCCCCGGTGAGCAGCCGGTTGGTGTTCTGGATCTCGAAGGACTCGCGCTTGCCGTCCTTCTCCTCGCCCGGGAAGTCGGCCGTGGCGGTCGCCGCGTACTCGCGGAAGTCCTTCTTCTGCATCCCGCTGCGGGCGAAGAGCGTGAGGTCGTACGCGCTGGACACCTGGTTCGGGGCGTCGTAGCCGTCCGGCGTGACCACGGTGGTGTCGAGGGCCTGGAGCTCGTCGGCGTGCTGCTGCATCGCGGCCACGGTCTTCGCGACGGCGGCCTCCTCGCCGCCGGGCTCCTCGGCGCCGCTCTCCCCGCCGGTCGTACCGCTGCCGTCCTGTTGGCCGCCGTACATCGAGGCGAGGACGTGCACGGCGTCGTTGCCCGAGCGCAGGAAGACGCCGAGCCAGAGGTCGTGGACCGTGTAGGTCTGGTCCTCCTTGACGCCCACCAGGCTGCTGCCGTCGCCGAGGTCGGCCAGTTCGGCGTCGGTCACCTTGTGGGTCAGCGTCGAGGGCTGGAGCGCCGGGAGCACGGTGTCCGCGAAGAGCATCTTCAGCGTGGACGCCGGAGGCAGCCGCCAGTGGGCGTTGTGCGCCGCGAGGACGTCCCCGCTCTCGGCGTCCGCCACGATCCAGGAGCGGCCGGTCAGCTCCTGGGGCAGCGCCGGGGCGCCCGGCCCCAGGTTCGCCTGGGTGCCCTCCTTCGCGAGCTGTGGCCCGCCGATGCCCGACATCGGCAGGGTCGGCCTCGGCTGCTTGTCGTCGTCCTTGTCCTTGTCCGCGGCGAAGGCCACCGGACCCAGGGCAAAAGTGGACATCAAGGTGGCGCAGATGACCGTCAGCACGGTCTTTTTCAGAGCAGGCACGGTCGGAAACGTACAGGGCGTTGGTGTGAATGGGGACCCGCAGCCCCTGACCCGCCGTGCGTACCGCCAGGACAGCCCACCCCCGGCACCGGCCCGGCCGGGGCCGCCGTTCCCGACGAATCGCCAGGAACGAGACGCCCCGCGTTCCGGCGGCCCGTCCGGCATCCGGCCCGGCGTCCGGCCCCTCGTCCGGCCCGGCGTCCGGTCCGCTGTCCGGTCCGTCGTCCGGTCCGTCGTCCGGTCCGTCGGGGGAGGGGCACCCCCGGCGGGGGAGGGGACGCCGGGCGGCGATACTGGGTCCATGAAGCTCAGCCGTCCCGTCTCCTGGTTCCTGCTCGCGTTCGGTGCGTGGTCGTGGGTGATCTGGGTGACTTTCGCCAAAAACCTCTGGAAGGACGGCAGCGGACTCGCGTTCGACGACGCGGGCGATCCGACCGCCTACTTCTGGGTCCACCTGCTCCTCGCGATCACCTCGTTCATCCTGGGGACGGCTGTGGGCTTCATCGGGTTCCGCGGACTCAAGGCGCTCCGCACCGAACGCGCGTAACGCGGCCCGTCCGGCGGGCGGCCTTCAGCCGCTCGCCGTCCCCGGCCCGATGCGGCGCAGCGCCTCCCGCCGGGTGAGCGGGGCGACCCGCGGACCCTGCCGGTCCAGCCACTCCAGGACGAGCCGCGGGTCGCGGAGCGAGGTCTCGCGCAGCACCCAGCCCAGTGCCTTGCGCAGGAAGAACTCCCGCTCGTCCACGAGGGCGTCCGCGTACCGCAGGAGCCGGGCGGTGTCCGGGCGCCCGGCGCGGACCGCGGGGAGCAGCGCCAGCACCGCCGAGCGGCGGAGCCAGAAGTCGGGGTCCTCGATCCACCGGTCCAGCACCGCACCCGCGGCCGGATCGCGCAGGGCGACCGCCCCCGCGCAGTGCACGGCCAGCGGATCCACCAGCGCCCAGGTCCCGCACTCGCCGAGCAGCTCCCCGACCTCCCCCAGGTCGGCGGCGTCCAGCGCCCCCGCGTACTGCACCAGCACCTCCACGGCGGCCCGCCGGTACTCGTACACGGGGACGGGGCCGGCCGTCTCCGCGGACCCGTCCGGCGCGGACCACAGGTCCCGGGCCAGCGCCCGTACCTCCGTACCGGGCAGGGCGCCCAGTCTCCGGCGGGTCGCGGTGACCCGGGCGCGCAGGTCCGGCACCCGCACCCCGAGGTGGCGCAGCTCGCTGTGCAGGTAGGCGCGCTCCCGTTCGGCCCGGACCGGGTCCGCCGACGCGCGCAGCGCGCCCCGGAGTTCCTCGGCCGCGCCGCCCGTCGCGGGGGTGCCGCCGGCCGTCATGTGTCCTTCTCGCTCATGGGACTTAGCATGCGCTGAACGAGCCGTACGGGGCACGCGTGCGGCGGCATCGGGTGGGGGAGTGGCAGTGGCCTTGGTGTTCGCGGCGGTTCTGATCGTGGTGGTGGCGCTCCTCGCCGGTGTGCACCGCTATCTGTGGCGCCGGTTCGTCGGTGACACCACCGCCCCGGGCTCCGCGCTCCGGCGCCTGGGCACGGCCGCCGCCTTCGTACTGCCGCTGCTCAGCGTCGGCGCGCTCGTCTCCGGCCAGGCCCACGCCCCCTTCTGGCTGCAACGGGTGCTCGCCTGGCCCGGGTACCTCTGGCTCGCCTGCCTGCTCTACCTGACGCTCGCGCTGCTCGTCGGCGAGGCGGTCCGGCCGCTGCTCCGCCGGGTCCTCGACCGCCGCCGGCCGGAGCGCGCCGCCCGGGAGAGCGCGGACGCGCTCGTGCCGTCCGGCGCCCCCGCCCGTACGGCCCCGGAGGCAGTGGCCCCGCCGGCGGACGCCCCCGCCGCCCCGGCCTCCGCCGCCCCGTCGCGGCGGCTCTTCGTTGCGCGGGCGGTCGGCGGTGCGGCGGCCGTCGCGGGGTTCGGGACGGTCGGGTACGGCACCTACGGCGTGCTGCGCGGCCCCCGCACCAAGCGGATCACCGTGCCGCTCGCCAAGTTGCCGCGCTCCGCGCACGGCTTCCGGATCGCGGTCGTCAGCGACATCCACCTCGGCCCGATCCTCGGCCGCGCCCACACCCGGCGTGTGGTCGACGCGGTCAACGCGACCCGGCCCGACCTGATCGCGGTCGTCGGCGACCTGGTGGACGGTTCGGTCGCGGACCTCGGCCCCGCCGCCGAACCGCTGGCGGAGCTGGAAGCCCGGCACGGCAGCTTCTTCGTCACCGGCAACCACGAGTACTTCTCCGGCGCGGCCGAGTGGGTCGCCCAGGTACGTGAACTGGGGCTGCACCCGCTGGAGAACGCCCGGGTGGAGATCGACGGCTTCGACCTGGCCGGGGTCAACGACGTCGCGGGGGAGAGCGAGGGGCAGGGGCCCGACTTCGACCGCGCGCTCGGCGACCGGGACCCGGCACGGGCCGCAGTCCTCCTCGCCCACCAGCCGATCGTCATCGACGACGCCGTCGCGCACGGCGTGGACCTCCAGCTCTCCGGCCACACCCACGGCGGCCAGCTCTGGCCCGGCAACCTCGTCGCGGAGCTCGCCAACCCGACCGTCGCCGGGCTCGAACGGTACGGCGACACCCAGCTCTACGTCTCGCGCGGTGCGGGTGCCTGGGGCCCGCCGGTCCGGGTCGGAGCGCCCTCCGACATCACCGTGGTGGAACTGGCCTCCCGGCAGGCCTGATCCATCCGCTTTCTCGCCGTAACTCCGGTATGCACCTTCGGTGCAGGTTTCCCGCTGTCTGAGCCCGGTGCTTGAAAGTCGACATGGCGATACGTCAGTTCAGTGACCGCACCCCTCATCGGCCCGTTTTCGTCACCCCGAGTGACGGTTGTCCCACTCGATGGGCAGGTGAATTGGGCCTCTTGACGGCTTGAGTTTCAAGTGTCAATCAAAAGCCCGTCTGTCACCCGTTTGGGCTTCCAGTTGCGAAAATCGTGTGATTAGGTGAGCGCGAACATGCGGTGATGTGCGCGTATGGGTGCGTTGACCGCAGCGGGGCTGGTAAGGGAGAGCACGGCAATGCGTTCGATCCGGGTACGGATTCTTGCGATATGCGCGGTACTGATCATCGCAGGGGTCGGGGCCTGGCAGCTTCTCTCCTCCGATGAGGCGGGTGGCAAGCCGATTACTGTGGGTACTGTCGACGAGGTCACCTCGCTCGACCCGGCAGGTGCGTACGACGCGGGATCCTGGTCCCTCTTCAGCAACCTGTACCAGACTCTGATGACGTTCAAGTCCGGAGCCATCGTCCCCGAGCCGGATGCCGCGGAGAGCTGCGAGTTCATCGGTCAGAAGCTCACGACGTACCGCTGCAAGCTGCGGGACGACCTGACCTTCTCCAACGGCCACAAGGTCACGGCGAAGGACGTCAAGTTCTCCTTCGACCGGCTGCTGAAGATCAACTCGGACGTCGGTCCGGCGGTGCTCTTCCCGAGTCTGCGGAACGTGGTCACCGACGGCCGTGACATCACCTTCAACCTGTCCGCCCGCGACGCGACCTTCCCGGCGAAGCTCGCCACCGGCGCCGGCGCGATCGTCGACTCGGCGACGTACCCGAAGGACAAGCTCCGTACGGACAACAAGGTGGACGGCTCCGGGCCGTACGTCCTGAAGTCCTTCGAGGACGGCGTCAAGACCTCGCTGACGCCCAGCCCCAGCTACCGGGGTTCGATCAAGAACGTCAACGCGGCGATCGACATCCGGTACTACGAGACCTCCGACAAGCTCCTCGCCGCCTGGAAGGCGGGCGGCCTCGACGTGGTCCACCGCCAGCTGCCGCCGGCCGAGATCAGCAAGATCAACCCGGCCGACCCCAACGTCCAGGTCACCGAGACGGACAGCGCCGAGATCCGCAACATGGTCTTCAACGTCCGTCCGGGCGCGAAGCTTTCGGACAAGCGCGTCCGGCAGGCCATCGCCTGGACCATCGACCGCGGTCCGCTGGTGGGCGACGTCTACGACTCCACGGTCGAGCCGCTCTACTCCCTGATCCCGCAGGGCTCCATCGGCCACTCCACGCCGTTCTTCGACGACTACCCGCAGCCCGACGTGAACAAGGCCAAGCAACTGCTGCAGGAGGCCGGGGTCCAGACCCCGCTGCACATCGACTTCGCCTACCGCGCGGACGGTGCGAGCACCGCGGAGACCGCCGAGATCAAGCGCCAGCTGGAGAAGGACGGACTCTTCGAGGTCAACGCCAAGGCGGTCAAGTGGGAGGACTTCCAGAAGGGTTACGCGGCCGGCAAGTACGACGCGTACACCGTCGGCTGGCTCCCCGACTACCCGGACCCCGACACCTTCGGCGGGCCGCTCGTCGGCACCGACAGCAGCCTCCACAACGGCTACTCCAACCCCAAGCTGGACGCCCTCGTCTCCGACACCCAGGGGTACGAGGACCGCAGCCGCACCTCGAACGACTTCCAGAAGATCCAGGACATCGTCGGCGAGGACGTGCCGCTGGTCCCGCTGTGGCAGAAGAAGGACTACGTCGTCGCCAAGACCGGGATCTCCGGTTCGCAGTACCTCTCCGACAGCACCGGCGTCTGGCGCCTCTGGGAGCTGAAGCGCATCTGATCCGGCGGGCGGCACCTCGCACGCCCACCGCACGCCACTCGCACGACGGCCCGCCCGCGGATTTCCTTCCGCGGGCGGGCCTTCGTCGTACGTACGCGCCCGGCGCGGGCCCCGTCAGTGCGCGGCGGGCCCGCGGCGCAGGCCCACCGCCGCGACGGCCGCGCCGAAGAGGCAGAGCGCGCCGGTGACGGTCACGGCGGTGTGCACGCCGTTCATGAACGCCTGCCCACTGCCCTCCACCACGGCCGCGCGCAGCGGGGCGGACATCGCGCCGGACACCGGGGCGACGCCCATGGACACCGCGTCCCCGGCCCCGGCCAGGCCCTCGGCGACCCGGGCGGGCACCCCCGCACCGGTCAGCTCGCCGACGAGGGTGGCGCCGACCCGGCCGCTGATCAGCGAGACCAGCACCGAGGTGCCCAGCGCCCCGCCGATCTGCAGCGCGGTGGCCTGGAGGCCGCCCGCCACACCGCCGTCCCTGACCGGCGCCTGCCCCACGATCGCGTCCGAGGAGGCGGCGAGGACCATGCCGACCCCGAGGCCGAGCGCGACGAACGGCGGCCACATCGTCGCGTACGACGAACCGGTGTCCCAGGACAGCATGGTGAAGGTCGCGGCGGCCTGCAGCACCATGCCCAGCGGCATGGTCAGCCGCGCGCCGAAACGGCCCGTCAGCGCGGCGCCCAGCGGGGAGGCCACCAGCGAGGCGAGGCTGAGCGGCAGGGTGCGCACCCCGGCCTCCACCGGCGAGAAGCCCCGTACGTTCTGGAGGTAGAGCATCACGAAGAAGATCACGCCGAGCAGCACGAAGAAGTTCAGCGCGGTGACGACCGTGCCGACCGTCAGGGACCGGATGCGGAACAGCCGCATCGGCAGCAGCGGATGCTCCTGCCGCGTCTCGTGGAACCCGAAGCCCACCAGGACCAGTACGCCCGCGAGGACCGTGAGATGCGTCGCGGCCGAAGTCCAGCCCCAGGTCTCGGCCTTGACCACCCCGAACACCACGCAGATCAGCCCGGCCGCGAGAAGCACCACCCCGGCGACGTCGAAGCGGTGGTGTCCGGTGGAGTCCTTGCTCTGCGGCAGTACGAACGCGCTGACCAGCACCGCGAGCAGGCCGATGGGCGCGTTGATCCAGAACACCGACTCCCAGCTCACGTGCTCGACCAGCAGACCGCCGACGATCGGGCCGAGCGCCGTGGAGACGGCCGAGACCATCGCCCACAGGCCGACCGCCATGCCGAACCTGCGCGGCGGGAAGACCGCGCGGAGCAGACCCAGGGTGTTCGGCATCAGCAGACCGCCGAAGAAGCCCTGGAGCGCCCGGAACACGATGACCCCCTCGATCGAACCGGACAGACCGATGGCGACCGAGGCGAGCGTGAACCCGACGACCCCCACCAGGTAGTAGGTGCGCCGGCCGAACCGGTCGCCGAGCTTGCCGCCCAGGATCAGCGAGGCGGCGAGGGCCAGCAGATACGCGTTGGTCACCCACTGGAGGCCCGCCGTGGACGCGTTGAGGGCGCGGCCGATCTCGGGGTTGGCGATGGCCACGACCGACGCGTCGAGCTGGACCATGAACAGGCCGAAGGCGACCGCTATGAGGGTCAGCCACGGATTCGCGCGGCGGCCCGTGGCCACGGGCGCCGTCGGCGGCGGGGCGGAAGCGGGCAGGGGTGAGGAATCCACGGTGGTGGAGGGCATGGGTGTGCCGTGTCCTTCGCAGGGAGGAAGTGGTTTCGGGGAGTCCGGCGCACGCCGTCCGCCCCCGGGGTGTCCGGGGGTACGGAGGTGGTACGGCCGGGAACGCCGGAGAGGCCCGCGGCGCCACGAGGGGCGCGCGGGCGGGAGGGTGCGGAGACGCCTAGCCGGCCGCGGGCGCCGGGTGCAGCGCGTCCGTCAGCGAGTTCAGCGCGCCGAGCGCGGACCCCAGCGCGTCCTGCTCGCCGTCGGTGAGGGACTCCAGCGCACGGGCGAGGTGGACCCCCTGGAGGCGCCGGACCTCGGCGAGCTCACGCCGGGCCCGGGGGGTCGGGTACAGGTGCGCGACCCGCTTGTCCGCGGGGTCGGGGCGGCGCTCCAGCAGCCCGGCCACGGTGAGCCGGGAGACCAGGGCGCTCACGTTGTTCGGCCGCATCAGCAGCGCGTCGGCCGCCTCGCGCACGGTGGAACCCTCGTACTGCGACACGAAGCGCAGCAGCGCGAGCTGCCCCTCCGGCGGCTTGGGGCCCGGGAAGTCCTGGGCGATCCGCCGGTCGAGAGCCCGGTTCAGCGCGGGCAGGACCGACGCGAGCGCGGACGCTGCGGAGTCGTCGTCCTGCGTGGACGTACCGGGGGCGAGCATGACCCGCACTTTAGGTCTGGTGTCATAGGTATGTCAAAGGAGGTGATGGCCCGCGCGCCTTCGCCCTTCCCGGCCTCACGCCTTCGCCCTTCCCGGCCGCGCGCCTTCGCCCTTCCCGGCCGCGCGCCTCCGCTCCTCCCGGCCGCGCGCCCCACGGGCCCACCGGACGTGCGGCCGTCAGTCCTTCTTGAGCGCCACCGCCGTCGAGGCCATCCCGGGCAGGAAGTCTGTGAACAGCTCGTGCACCTCGCGCACCAGCGGACGCAGCACCCGGAAACGCGCCAGCGCCACACCCCGGGTGGTGAGCCGGGCGCCCCGGAGGGCGAGCCTGCGGGTGCGCTCGCGGTCCGGCGTACGGTCGAACACCCAGTAGAGGACCAGGCCCATCTGGGAGAGCCACATCAGCTCCGGCAGGGCGTCCGCCAGCTCCTCGGGGACCTTCGCCTTCGAGCCCGTCAGCACCTCGCGGTGGAGGGCGATGGCCGCGACGCGGGCCGGTTCCGACTCCGCCGAGAAGGGGCTGAGCGGGCTGTCCGGGTCCGCCGCGTTCTTGAAGAACTGCGCCGCGAACTCGTGGTACGGCGTCGCCACGTCCAGCCAGGCCGTCAGCACGCCCGCGAGGCGGGCCTCCAGATCGGTCTCGCGGTCCAGGACGATCCGGGCGGCGGCCCGGTGCTCCGCGCCGATGCGGTCGTAGAACCCCTGGACGAGGTGCTCCTTGCCCGCGAAGTAGTAGTACGCGTTGCCGACCGAGACGCCCGCCTCCTGGGCGATGGCCCGCATGGTGGTCTTGTCGTACCCCCGCTCCTGGAAGAGGCGCAGAGCCGTCTCCAGGATGACCGTGCGGGTCTGCTCGCTCTTCGCGGAAGGCCGGCCCGCCTTCTCGCCGGTGTCCCCGGCCTCGGCGGCCGGCGGCGCGGCGGAGTCGGCGGAGTCGGCGGGGGAGCCGACGGCGGCCGCCCCGGTCTCCCGGGGCGCCGCCGTCTTCCGTACCGTGCGTCCGCCGGTCACCCGGCCGTCCGGGGTCCGGCCGCCCGCCGCGCCCCGCCCGTCCTTCGCGTCTGCCTCGTCCTTCTCGTCCTTCGCCACGGCCCCAAGGCTATCCGCCCGTTTCCGGCACCGGGACCGCGCAGGCTCCGCCCGGAGAACAGGCTTCGGCCGTCATCGACCGGTACTTCGCGGCGGCCAGCACCGCCCCCCGGGCGAACGGCCGGCCCGCCGGGCTGCTGAGCCAGTGCGCCTTCGGCCGGTGGTCGGCGAGCGCCCAGAGGCAGACGACCCACGCTGCCGCGCCCAGGTACACCTGCCCCTGGTCGCCGACGACCGTGATCTCCTCCAGCGTCGCCGCGTGGTCCAGCCCCGGAAAGCGCCGACGGGCCTCCTCGGACGCGGCGGGCACCAGCTCCAGCGGCACGAGCTGGCGCTGCCCCCGCAGCCAGTGGCGCACATGGACGCAGAGCGAGCACTGCGCGTCGTACAGCACGGTGAACCGGTGGACCGGGATCCGTATGGGCGCCGAGGTGCCCGCCCCCGTGGCGGGCACCCCCTCGCCCGGCGTCCCCGAGGTCATTTCCGCTTCCTCGCCGGGCATCGCACTCACTTCCCGGTGGCGGGTGCCGCCCACGGGCCCTGCGGCCCGGTCCAGCCCTGCGGCGGTACCGGCGGGGTCTGCTCGCGCTCCATCAGGCCCCTGCGGCGCATCTTGTTGAGGACGAAGACGTTGCCGAGGTGCATGGCGCCGAGCACCAGCAGGACGACGCCGATCTTCGGCGAGAGCGCGTCGAAGAGCTCGCGGGCGTCCGCGATGTCGTCGGCGTTGCGCAGATAGAGCGTCACGAAGCCCAGGTTCACCAGGTAGAAGCCGACCACCAGCAGGTGGTTCACGGCATCGGCGAGCTTCTCGTTCCCCCGCAGGACGTCCGCGATGAAGATGCGGCCGTTGCGGCTCAGCGTGCGCGCCACCCAGACGGTGAGCGCCACGCTGACGACCAGATAGATGACGTACGCGACCACGGTGAGGTCCATGCCCCAGCCCCCTTGAACGTGTTCAAAAGCTCTTGTCATGGACTGTAGACCTCTTTTTGAACATGTTCAAGGAGGGGGTGGCGGGCAGGGGGGCGGGAAGTGCGAAGGTCCCGGTCGAGACGTGGTCCGGGCCCGAGGCATGGTGCGGAGCGCGACATGGGTCGGAACCGAATGATTCGCCGCCGAAACGTGGGCTTTCACAAGGGCCGGGGGGCTCCGGGGCACGGTTTCCACGGGCGTACCATTCCGCCATGCAGCCACGCGACCGGGTCGACAGTCACATAGAGCGGTGGAAGCCGGTGCTTCCCGGACTCGATCCCGATGTCGAGGGTGCGGTGACCCGGATGCAGAAGATCACGGCGCATCTGCGCCGGGTGCGGGAGCAGTCGCTCACCGACGCCGACCTGGACCGCCCGGAGTTCGAGACCCTCCACGAGCTGGCCGGGCGCGGGGGTGCCGCCGCCCCGTCCGAGCTGGCCGCCGCGCTCGACCTGGCGCCCGCCTCGGTCACCGGGCGGCTCGACGTGCTGGAGGGCCGCGGCTATGTGCGCCGTACCCCCTCCACCACCGACCGGCGCCGGGTCGTCGTGGAACTCACCCCGGCCGGCCGGGCCACCTGGCGCGGCACCATGGACTACCTCGGCCACGAGGAGACCCGGCTGATCGACGCCCTGGACGCGGACGAACGCGTCCTGCTCAACTCCCTGCTGCGGCGCGTCCTGCTGGCCGCCGAGGGCGGCCCGGCGCCGCGTACGCCCCGCCCCTGAGCGGAGGGCCGGGGCGGGGCATCCCGGGAACGGGGCTTCCCGGGCGGGGTGTTGGTCAGACGCTCATCGAACGCGCGGTGTTGACCTGCGCCATGACCATGGGGAACGTGTTCGGGTTCATCGCCGGGATCATCGTCGAGTGGTGACGGCCGCCGCTCACCACGGTCACCTGGACGAACCCGGTGGTCTTCTTCTCCTTCATCAGGAGGAAGAGCAGGCCGACCAGGCAGAGCAGCGCGAACACGATCGCCAGCACGATCGCCACCGGCGGGATCTTCTCCTCGGTGCGCGACATGTCCGTCGCCGTCCATATCGCGCCCTTGAGGGGCATCGTCCCGGACGGGGTGATGACGGAGTCGTTCGTGACGGCTATGTCGCCGATGCTGAGCATCGGCGCACCCTGGTAACCCTGGTGCGGCACCGGGAAGTTGCCGCCCTGTGTCGGCTGCTGTCCCGGCCCCGGGTAGCCGTACGCCGGACCCGTCTGCGGGTAGCCGTACGCGGGCGTGCCGTACGCCGGCGGGCCGCCCGCCGGGTAGCCGTACCCCTGACCGTCCGCCACCGTGGGCGGATTGGCGGGCTGCTGGGGCGTACCCCACTTGTAGGCGTCGTCCGCGTACGGATTCGGCTCGCTCACCACGTTCCCCGTTTCGCTCGGCCGGCCCTGTGCGGTGCCGGGCACCCGACCGTACCGTTGCGGCCCCCCGGGCGCAGCAAGAGGCCCCGCCCACCGACGCTTTCGCGTGCGGTGGACGGGGCCTCCCGTCGTACCGGGCGGATCAGAAGCGACGCGTGATCAGCGCGCGCTTCACTTCCTGGATGGCCTTGGTGACCTCGATGCCACGCGGGCAGGCGTCCGTGCAGTTGAAGGTCGTGCGGCAACGCCACACACCGTCACGGTCGTTGAGGATCTCCAGCCGCTGCTCGCCGGCCTCGTCGCGCGAGTCGAAGATGAAGCGGTGCGCGTTGACGATCGCCGCCGGGCCGAAGTACTGGCCGTCGTTCCAGAACACCGGGCACGAGGACGTGCACGCGGCGCACAGGATGCACTTGGTGGTGTCGTCGAAGCGCTCGCGGTCCTCGGCGGACTGCAGACGCTCGCGGGTCGGCTCGTTCCCCTTGGTGACCAGGAACGGCATGACGTCGCGGTACGCCTGGAAGAACGGGTCCATGTCGACCACGAGGTCCTTGAGGACCGTGAGGCCCTTGATGGCCTCGACCGTGATCGGCTTCTCCGGGTTGATGTCCTTGATCAGCGTCTTGCAGGCGAGCCTGTTCTTGCCGTTGATCCGCATCGCGTCGGAGCCGCAGATGCCGTGCGCGCAGGAACGGCGGAACGTCAGAGTGCCGTCCAGCTCCCACTTGATCTTGTGAAGGGCGTCGAGGACACGCTCCTTCGGGTCGATCTCGATCTGGAAGTCCTGCCAGACCGCTTCCTCGGAGACCTCCGGGTTGAAGCGGCGGATCCGGATCGTGGCCGTGATGTACGGGGTGTCGGCGAAGCCGGGCTCGGGGGCGCTCGTCTTCTCCAGGGTCGGGGTAGCCATCAGTACTTACGCTCCATCGGCTGGTAGCGGGTCTGGACGACCGGCTTGTAGTCGAGCCGGATCGACTCGGTGCCGTCGGCCGCGACCTCGCGGTACGCCATGGTGTGGCGCATGAAGTTGACGTCGTCGCGGTTCGGGAAGTCCTCGCGGTAGTGACCGCCGCGGGACTCCTTGCGGGCCAGCGCGGACGTCGCCATGACCTCGGCCAGTTCGAGCAGGTTGCCCAGCTCGATGGCCTCCAGCAGGTCCGTGTTGAACCGCTTGCCCTTGTCCTGGATGGACACGTTCAGGTACCGCTTGCGCAGCTCGGCGATCTTGTCGACGGCCGTCTTGATCGTCTGCTCGGTGCGGAACACCATCACGTTGGCGTCCATGCACTCCTGGAGCTCCAGGCGGATCGCCGAGACGCGCTCGGTGCCGGTGGAGTTCCGCAGGCGCTCGACCTGGTCCACGACCATCTGCGCCGGGTTCTCGGGAAGCTCGACGAAGTCGTTCTCCGCGGAGTACTCGGCGGCGGCGATGCCCGACCGGCGTCCGAAGACGTTGATGTCGAGCAGCGAGTTGGTGCCCAGACGGTTGGCACCGTGCACGGACACGCACGCGACCTCGCCGGCGGCGTAGAGGCCCGGGACGACGGTCGTGTTGTCCGAAAGCACCTCGCCCATGACGTTGGTCGGGATGCCGCCCATGGCGTAGTGCGCGGTCGGCTGGATCGGGATCGGGTCCGTGTAGGGCTCGATGCCGAGGTACGTACGCGCGAACTCCGTGATGTCCGGGAGCTTCGCGTCCAGCTGCTCCGGCGGGAGGTGCGTGAGGTCGAGGTAGACGTGGTCGCCCTCGGGACCGCAGCCGCGGCCCTCACGGATCTCCGTGTAGATGGAGCGGGACACGACGTCACGGGACGCGAGGTCCTTCATGACCGGCGCGTACTTCTCCATGAAGCGCTCGCCGTCCTTGTTGCGGAGGATGCCGCCCTCACCGCGGGCGCCCTCCGTCAGCAGGATGCCCATGCGCCAGATGCCCGTCGGGTGGAACTGGAAGAACTCCATGTCCTCCAGCGGCAGCCCGCGGCGCCACGCGGCGGCCTGGCCGTCACCGGTCAGGGTGTGCGCGTTCGACGTCACCTTGAAGAACTTGCCGGTGCCGCCGGAGGCGAAGATGATCGCCTTCGCCTGGAAGACGTGGATCTCGCCCGTGGAGAGCTCGTACGCCACGACGCCGGCGGACTTCTTCACACCGGTCTCGGGGTCCTCCTGGAGCAGGAGGTCCAGGACGTAGAACTCGTTGAAGAACTCCACACCCTCCTTGACGCAGTTCTGGTACAGCGTCTGGAGGATCATGTGGCCCGTACGGTCCGAGGCGTAGCAGGACCGGCGGACGGGGGCCTCACCGTGGCTGCGGGTGTGACCGCCGAAGCGGCGCTGGTCGATACGGCCCTCGGGCGTGCGGTTGAACGGCAGGCCCATCTTCTCCAGGTCGAGGACCGCGTCGATGGCCTCCTTCGCCAGGATCTCGGCGGCGTCCTGGTCGACCAGGTAGTCGCCGCCCTTGATCGTGTCGAAGGTGTGCCACTCCCAGTTGTCCTCCTCCACGTTCGCCAGCGCGGCGGCCATGCCGCCCTGCGCCGCGCCCGTGTGGGAGCGGGTGGGGTAGAGCTTCGTCAGCACCGCGGTGCGGCTGCGCTTCGTGGACTCGATGGCCGCGCGCATACCGGCGCCGCCGGCACCGACGATGACGGTGTCGTACTTGTGGATCTGCATGATTTCCTCTGGTCCCTCTGGCCCGGTGCCTAGCGGATGTTCGGGTCGAAGGTGAAGATCACCAGCGTGCCCAGCAGGACGGTGAAGACCGTGGCGGTGTACAGGAGCATCTTGAGCCAGAAGCGGGTGTTCGCCCGTTCGGCGTAGTCATTGATGACCGTACGGAGGCCGTTGGAGCCGTGGAGCATGGCGAGCCAGAGCATCGCCAGGTCCCAGACCTGCCAGAACGGCGAAGCCCAGCGGCCCGCCACGAAGGCGAAACCGATCTTGGAGACGCCGCCGTCGAGCACCAGCTGGATCAGCAGGTGGCCGATGACGAGGACGACCAGGACGATGCCCGACAGGCGCATGAAGAGCCAGGCGTACATCTCGAAGTTGCCACGCGTCGACTTCGGCGTCTTGCCGGTCCGCTTGCGCGGGGGCTCGATCACCGGGGCCGGGTGGTCGACGTCGTACAGGCTCACGCCTTCGACGTCACCGATCGCGGAGGAGGTCTCGGTCGACATTGGCCTCAGCTCCCGAAGATTTCACGTACGGCGTGACCGAGGACGGGGTACAGGGCCCCCACCATCAGCACGATCCAGATGCCCAGCACGGTCCAGAGCATCTGCTTCTGGAAGCGCGGGCCCTTGGACCAGAAGTCCACGGCGACGATCCGCAGACCGTTCAGCGCGTGGAACAGGATGGCGGCGACCAGGCCGTACTCGAGGAGCGCGACGATCGGGGTCTTGTAGGTGTTGACGACGTCGTCGTACGCCTCGGGGGAGACACGGACGAGAGCGGTGTCCAGGACGTGTACGAACAGGAAGAAGAAAATGAGGACACCGGTGACTCGATGAGCCACCCAGGACCACATGCCTTCCCGGCCGCGGTACAGCGTTCCAGCCGGCACGGAAGAACCCTCCGGGAGCGGGGATTGGGGTCGGCCGGCTTGACTGTCGGTCTGACCCGGCCGGGTACGGTCCACCGGCCCCGGCCATGGTAGCGACGCTTTGTCGGTTCGTTCGCGCCGGGGCCCTTGCTGTGATCAAAGAGGCAATCGATCAGCCACGGACGGGCTAGGGGTTTCCGGGTCCGGGGCCCTGTCCGGCGCCGGGCCCGGGGAGGGCGCCGTCACCAGCTCGATGATGCGTTCCCGGGCGAGCCGCCGCATCTCATCCGCCGTGACCGAGCGCTCCTCGTCCGGGTCGTGCGCCAGCCGGGCCCTGATGCCGGCGAGCACCTGGTCCACGTGATGGGAGGGCCGGTGGCCGTCCAGGCAGATCACGAACGCGTGACCGAACTTGGCCACGTACGCGGCGTGCGCCGCCTCCAGCGCCAGACGCGCCGCGTGGGGCGCGTCCTCGGGCAACGAGGGCGCCGCCTCGCCGGCGAGCGCCTCGGCGACATCCGTGGGAGACAGGTCGTAACCCGCTTCGTCGGAGGCGGCGAGCAAGGAGTCCAGATCGGGATACGGGCGGTACGAGGCCACGCGGTGCGCCCAGCGGGTGCTGCCGCAGCACTCCAGCAGGGCGGCCTCCGCCACCAGGAACGGAGCCGTGTTGAACCGGGCGAGTCCGTGCGGGGTCATGGGAGCCCGGAGGTACGGGTCCTGGTGCTGCGGGTCCTGGTGCGGCGGGGCGGGCGCGGGAACGTGCTCGCGGACCGGACGGGCCGTCCGGCGGCCGCTCTGCCGCACCTGCTCCGGCACGCCGGCGGCGGTGGGCTCGCTGGACCTGGACAGCGTGAACTCCTCGGACGAATGAACATCAGGACCCTGGAGAGGGGTCGGGAAGGCCGGAAAGGCCGGAAAGGCAGTGAGCCCGCACGGGGGAGGCCGCACGGGGGACGAAAGTGAAGGGAGTGGCGTATGTGCCGCAACGGTAGCGAGATCAGAGGACACCCGTCCGGCGGAACCCAGAAAACCACCCGAACGAGAGAGTTTCGGAACGTTTGACTGACATCCCGTCCGATCGTCGTATCCCTCGATCGGGCTAAGCGAGGGCCAGTGGCCGGTATCCGCGCCCCGGTGCGCGTACATCTGCGGCATGCGCCTCTCCCGTGGGCGCCGCCGATCCCACCGGTCCCTCGGGTCTCTGAGACCTCTCAGGTCCCTCGGCTCCCTCATGTCCTTCCCTCCACGCCCCCCACGCCCCGGAGGTCTCCACCCCATGTCCCTCTCACGCGGTGCCCTCGCCGGAGCGGCGGCCCTCACCGCCGCCGCGCTCGCCCTCGTCTCCTGCGGTTCGGGTGACGACGGCGGCTCCGAGCCCACCGGGGACGCCGCCTCGTCGGCGCCCTCCATATCGCCCTCGTCCCCCGACGCGTCGACACCCGCCGCCGACTCCCCCTCCCCTCCGCGCTCCCCGTCACCCACCCGCAGCTACGCCCTCTCCGCGGCGCCCCGCACCATCCCGGCCGTACGCGAGCACACCGCCGCACGCGGTCCCGGCTGGAAGCCCACCTCCTCCGGCGCGGTGGTCGTCGCCGACGGCAGCGGCGCCCTCGCCGACGAGGCCAGGCTGCTCGCGAAGGAGCTGCGACTGAGTTACAAGGGGGAGGCCGCCGCCCGTTCGGGTGACGTCGAGCTCTCCCTGGACAAGGGAGCGAAGACCGGCGCCGAGTCGTACACCCTCACCGCACGGGACGGCCGGGTGACCATCAGCGGACCCGACGAGGCCGGCGTCTTCTGGGGCACCCGCACCCTCAAGCAGTCGGTCGCCGCCGACGGCACCTTCCCCGAGGGCGTCGTCAACGACCGCCCCGACCGCCCGCAGCGCGGCTTCAACCTGGACATCGCGCGCAAGCCGTACAGCGTCGACTGGATCGAGGACCGGCTCCGCGAGATGGCGGACCTCAAGATGAACCAGTTCGGCCTGCACTTCTCCGACGACCAGGCGTTCCGCATCGAGTCCCGCTCCCACCCCGAGGTGGTCTCCCCGGACCACCTGAGCCAGGCCCAGGTGAAGAAGATCCTGGCGCTGGCGAAGAGCCTGCACATCGAGGTGGTCCCCGAGATCGACTCGCCCGGACACCTCGGTGCCGTGCTCCGGGCCCACCCCGACCTCCAGCTCCACAGCGTCTCCGGGGCGGTGTCCAAGGGTTCCCTCGACATCTCGAAGCCGGGGGCCGCGAAGCTGATCGACGAACTGCTCGACGAGTTCACCGGCCTCTTCGGCGGGAAGTTCTGGCACCTGGGCGCCGACGAGTACCAGGCGCTCACGGTCCCCGACCCCGGCGCCTCGTACCCGCAGCTCCTCGTCGCCGCCCGGCAGAAGTACGGCGACGGAGCCACCATCGAGGACCTCGCCACCGGCTGGCTCAACGACCGCGCCGCCGTGGTCCGCCCGAAGGGGAAGACCGCGAAGGCCTGGAACGACGGCCTCTTCAGCGGCGGCACCGTGACCGCGGACAAGCGGATCGAGATCGAGTACTGGACGGGCAAGGAGATCGGCGCCCGCGAACCGGAGGCGTACCTGAGCGAGGGGCGGCCGGTGGTGAACCTCAACGACGAGTTCCTCTACTACGTGCTCGGCGAGCCCAACGAGTTCGTCTACCCGACCGGGAAGCGGATCTACGAGCAGTGGACCCCGCTCGTCCTGCGCGGCACCCGGCCGGTCCCGGCCAAGTACTCCGACCAGATCCTGGGCGGCCGGTTCGCCGTCTGGGGCGACTTCCCCAACGCCCAGACCCAGACGCAGGTGGCCGAGGGCATCCGGATGCCGCTGAAGGCCACCGCGCAGAAGCTCTGGGTACCGGGGAAGCCCGCGCTGAGCTGGGCGGCGTTCACCGGTCTGGCGGGGGAGATCGACGGGAGGGGGTGAGGCTGTGCCCCTCCGGGAGGGGGAGCATGCGGAATCAAGCCATCCGGTGGCCGGCGAGCGGGTCGGCCACCGGGAGCCCCTTCTTGTTTCCTTCGTCAAATTCGCGCCGAACAGGAGTCATTTTTCCTGATTTCTGGGATTGTTGTGGCTGGTGGGGCGCTCCGGCGGCGTCCTGGCGCGCTTTCCGGCCGGGGTGCGGTGACGTATTCACGCCACCCGGCGCTGTACGCGACACAGAAGACCTGGGGGTACGTCATGAACCTGTGGGACCTCATCGCCCGCGCCGACGCGCGTGCACTGGCCGCGAGCGGCCTCGCCTGCCTCGACCGCTGCCTGCCCCCGGCCCCGGAGGGCGACGGCCCGGAACCGCTGCGCCCGCTCTGGGCGAGCTGCGAGGACGGCACCGCGTGGGCGGCCCGCCTCGCCGCCGCACGCGAGACCGTCGCGGCCCTGGACGCGCCGCCCGGCACCGCCGACGGGGAGGTGCCCGGCGCCTTCCTCGCGCGCATCCGCGCGACGTTGGACGCCGCCCCGGAGACCTTCGAGGCCGGGCCCCTGCGGATCTGGGCCGACGCCTGCTCCCTGCTCTCCCTGGAGATCCACCGGCGGGCCGACCAGCCGCCCACCCCGGACCTGGACGCCCCTGCGGCGGAGGCGGCGGAGGCGGCGGGTCCGGCGGGTTCGGAGGAAGCGCTGGAGGAAGCGCCGGAGACCGGCGAACGGGAAACCCTGGAGCTGCTGAGGATCGGTTCCGCCGGGGCCGAGGCCGACGCGGGTCCGCTCGTCGCGGGCGAACTGCGCCGCCAGCGCGAGCTGCTGGAGATCCTCGCCGAGACCGCCGGCTCGCCCGGCAGCGGCGCGGGCCTGCGGCGGGCACTCGACCACTCGACGGAGGGCCGCAGGGTGCTGCGCGCGGTCATGTCGCGGAGGGCGCGCAACCAGGCGTGAGGGGGTGGGGTGCGTCGGAATGCCCCTCCCGGCGCGCCCCTCCCGGCGCGCCCGTTGAGGCCGTCGGCGCGCCCCGGGCTTCCGTACGGCAGGCGTACCGGCATCCGGCGACGGGGCGGCCGGATCCCCGCCTCGTCTCCATCGGTACCAGCTTCACGAAGGCCCCGGCGCTCGATCGCGACGATGAGGGGACGAGCGGGACGCCTGGCTTGCGCGGTCAACTGACATCTGTGTGCGGCGAGTTGCCTGTCGAGTCGGCGGCTTCCGCGGGGTGCACCGCAGGGAACGGACGGCAGACGGGTCAGTCGCTACGGTCAGCCTGCTGCCCAGGAACGAGACTCGTTCAGCGGTCCGCCTCGTCGTCGCGCCAGTGCTGAGGCTTGTTCAACTCGTCGCAGCAGCGAACCTTGCCCTGGCCGACCCCGAACCCCCGGTCACTGACGGGCTGAACCATCCAGCAGTCGGCAACCTCGTCCGGAAGGTGATGCGGGGCCGGATAGCCCTGCGCACCGGCATCGGGGCGGAAGCCGTGTTTCGGGTAATAGTCCTTGTGGCCGAGGACGAAGACCAGGTGAGAGCCCCGCTCCTTCAGCTTCCGGATGCCCGCGTCGATCAACTGCCCGCCCACGCCTCGGCGCTGGTGCTCCGGCGTGACGGCCAACGGCGCCAGGATGTGAATCATCGGCTGGTCGTCGAGGCCGTCGAGAAAGGCCCGCGTGAACAGGATGTGCCCGACCGGCTCCTCCCCGTCGAAGGCCAGCAGGGACACCGTGGGGGAAGCAGTCGGGTCGGCCAGGAGGTCCGCTACCAGTCTGGCCTCCTTGTCGTAACCGAAGGAGCGGGTCTCCACGTCCATGATGGTCGCGAAATCCTCGGACGTGCTTTCGCGAATCTGGAAGACAGGTGCCGTCATGTCCACAGTTAACCAGCGCTTCTTACCGGTTCCGGTGCCGGATTCTGTCGTCCAGTGCGGCGGCGATATCGGGTCACCCGCTCGTCGGGCTCGGCCGACGCGGGCGGAGCCGGCCGCATTCCGGATCGAGGCGATCAAGGCGATCGAGAGGCGGGGCCGAGGCTCGCGCGGTGTTGCGTCCGGGGCGAGGGAGGGCCGGATGATCGTCGACCGCGTTGGTCATGCGTTGGCCACGTGTCGGCCGTCCCAGGGCTCCGGGGGCGCGTATTGCCTGGTCGGCGCGGCGGAGCGGAAGAACGGCCGAGGCCGCCACCCCCCACAGGAGAGGCCTCGGCCGTCTTCCACGAAGCCGCAGTGCGGCCCCGTACTTCACTCAGCGCCACTGGCGCGTTTTCTGTTACACCCGGGGGCCGCCGACGGTTTGTTGCGACTTGTACAAGCCATGGACGCGGCACCCGCCGAGCACGTAGCGTGCTGATCGCGCAGGGTGGCGCAGCGGCGGTGACCAGCCGCGATTCGGGACAGCAGGGCGGTTGAGGGGTGCTGGGGGACGACGCGGAGCTGACCGCCGCGGTGCTCGCGGCGCAGGGCGGGAGCGAGGAAGCCTTCCGCGTTGTGTACCGCGCTGTGCAGCCACGGCTGTTGGGGTACATACGAACGCTGGTGGGGGACGCGGACGCGGAGGACGTGGCGTCCGAGACGTGGTTCCAGATCGCCCGCGATCTGAGCCGGTTCAGTGGGGACGCCGACCGGTTCCGGGGCTGGGCGGCCCGGATCGCGCGCAACCGTTCCCTGGACCATCTGCGGATGCGCGGGCGGAGGCCCGCGATCGGCGGTGACGAGACGGAGCTGACGGGGCGTCCGGCGGATTCGGACACCGCGGGAGAGGCCATCGAGGCCATCGACACCGAGCGGGCCATGGCGCTCATAGCCAGGCTCCCGCAGGACCAGGCCGAAGCGGTCGTCCTGCGGGTGGTCGTCGGCCTCGACGCGAAGAGCGCCGCGCAGACGCTGGGCAAGCGGCCCGGTGCCGTACGCACGGCCGCGCACCGCGGGCTGAAGCGACTGGCGGAGATGCTGGGAGGGGAGCAGCGGGAAGCGGAATGGGCCGGTACGGTCCCTGGGGGGCCGATGAACGACGGGCCGGAGCACGGTGCGGGGGGCCTGGACGGACCCGGGCCGGAACTCGGCGCCGTCCCCGCGCAGCGCCTCGGGCGAGGTGGTGTGGCGGCGCCCGCGGGAGTGGTTCCCGGAGTGACGCATTCGCGTCCGTGGACGCAGAAGGACATGTGATGGCCGACGATCGGGACGAGTGGCTCGACAGGGACGCGGCGGAGAAACTGCTCCGCGGCGAACCGGTCCTGCCTCCCGGGGTTCAGGCGCGTTCCGCCGCACGGAGTCTCTCCGATGCGCTCGGCGCGGCTCGTCCGGGATCGTCGGCCGATGGTGAACTCCCGGGCGAGGAAGCGGCGTTGGCCGCTTTCCGGCAAGTGGGGCCGATGCGCGGGGCGCCCGGGGCGGGGCGCCACCGGCGTCCCGTCGGGCCGGTCCCGGAGGCCGGTACGGCCCCGGGCGGGGGCGCGCTCGACCCGGTGCGGCTCGGTACGCCGCCCTCCCCGTCCCGCCGCCGGGAGCGGCCCCGCTTCGGCCGGCCGGTACGCATCGGCCTGGCGGCCTCGCTCGCCGGATGCGCGCTCGGCGGCGTCGCGGTGGCGGCCGGTACGGGCGCGCTGGCCGGGGCGTTCGGCGGCACGGAACACGGCCCGGCGAGCACCGTGTCGGTGGCCGCCTCGCCGGACGGCTCCACTCCGGAGGCGTCCGGTACGGACACTCCTTCCGGTGCCCCGACGGGGACCGGCACACCCTCCGGCGGAACCGTCCCGGGCGAGGGCGGCAGCGCCGCCCCGGGGGCCAGCGGGTCGAACGGCGGCAACGGCGCCGGGGAAGAGGGGAGTTCGGGCGGCCACGCGGGCGGTCACGGCGACGGATACGGGTTCCCGGACCGGGGCACGTACGGCGGCTCGGACGGCTCGGACGACTCGGGCGGCTTCGGGTCCGGCTGGTACGCCGAGGCCGTGGAGGACTGCCACGACTACCGGGACGGAGACCTGGACGAGCGGGAGCGCCGCAGCCTCGCCGAACTGGCCCGGGGTGAGAAGAACATTCCGGAGTACTGCGCGGGGATCACGGCCGCGTACCCCGGTGGCTCCGTCGCGGGCGACGGCCCGGACGGGGCGACCCCGGACGGCACGGGATACGGCTCCGGCCACACCGGTGACGGCAAGGACGAGTGGGGCCAGGACGGGTACCAGCAGGGTGAGTCGTCCGCCTACTCGCCGCGGGACACCCCCGCGAGCGGCCCGGCCGCCACCACCCTCGCGGCGCCGTCCGCGACTCCGGCCGCGTCGGCGCCGAAGACGGCGGCCACGCGGACAGGCGTGAAGGCGGCGGCGAAGGCGGGTGCGGAAGCCGCTCCGGAGCGGACGCTGTCCACGGGCACCACGTCCGGCGGGACGTGGGCCACGGATCCCGGCACGAACGGTACGAACGGTACGAACGGCGTGGACCACGGCTCCGGGCCCGAGGCGGCCGAGCGGACCGGGCGGGCCGGGTGGGACGCGCAGACCTCCCAGGGCGGGTACGGCGACGGGCGGGGCGCCGGGTGCGGGTCCGACGGGTACGCCGAGCCCGGTTCCGGGGGCCTCGACCGTGCCGCCTACGGGTGGATCTGACCGCTCGCCCGTCGTGCCACCGGTGTGGGGCCGATCACATTCGGCCGACAGCTGTGACGTTTTTCGGATGGGTGACGCAGTAGGAAGTGAGCCGACTGGTCATCGGCGGCGCATCGAGCCGGGGTTCCCCCCGTACCTTCGGCTCCGCGCATCGGCGCGGGCGGGACACGTTCCCCCGGTCCCGTCCGCGCCCCTTCTTCTTCCTTTCCTCTCCACCCCTCCTCTTCTCCTTCCTCGGTCCTTGGCGTGGTTCAGGGTTCGAGTGCGTTGTCGTGGGCGGTTGCTGATGGTCCGTCAGTGATAGATGACCACCTTGTCGCCGTCCTTCACCTGCGCGTAGAGGGCGGAGATCTTCTTCTCGTCGCGGACGTTGACGCACCCGTGGGACGCCCCGCCGTAGCCGCGCGCCGCGAAGTCGGCGGAGTAGTGCACCGCTTGGCCGCCGCTGAAGAACATCGCGTACGGCATCGCGGAGCCGTACAGCGTGGAGACGTGGTGGCGCGACTTCCAGTAGACGGAGAAGACGCCCTCACGCGTCGGCGTGTACTCCGAGCCGAACCGCACGTCCATCACCGAGACCACCCGGCCGTCGATCATCCACGCCAGGGTCCGGCTCTCCTTGCTGATGCAGAGCACCCTCCCCTTCAGGCAGCGCGGGTCCGGAGCGGCCACGGGAAGCTCGGTCGGCGGGTCGAGCTCGGACGCGGTGGGCGTACGCGTGGCGGCCAGCAGCCGCTGCCAGGTGACGGAGTCCGTCCGGCCCGTCACCGCGAGGCCGAGCTTGCGCTGAAAGGCCTCCACCGCCGTGGCGGTGAGGGTCCCGTAGTAGCCGGTGGGGTTGCGGGTGAAGTGCCCGGCCTGCCCCAGCCGGGCCTGGAGTTCACGCACCCGCGCACCCTCCGAGCCGATGCCCATCAGGGCCGAGGCGGACGGCGAAGGCGCCGGGGCGGTGGGGGCGGTGGGACTCGCGGCCGGGGTGGGCGGCGCGGAGGGAGCGGGCGGCTTGTCGTCGGAGGTGCGGGACGTCGAAGGAGTGCGCGTCGGAGTCCGTGGCGACGAGGCCGGCTGTGCGGTGGCGGTCCCGGTGGCCGCCCCGGGTACGGGTACGGGCGAGGCGCTCGAACCGCCGGTCACCTCCACCGGTTTGCACCCCGCCGCCAGGACCGCCCCGGCGAGCAGTACGGCGGCGGTCGCGGCGACCCTCCGCGCGGGCCGGCCGCGCCCGTGGTCATGGGCCGGCGGCGGGGCCGCAGATGGCGGCGGTGTCGATGTCGAGGGTGGACGTGTCGCTCGTGTGCGTGTCGCTCGTGTGCGTGTCACTTCGGCCTCCCCGTGGCCCGCAACGCCCCGCGTACCGGTGTTACGGGGGACGCGTTCCCGCCCCGCGCGGTTGCCGAACCTCGTACGACGGCGACACGGGGAACACCGTTTCCCGCGAATGCGCTCGTCCGGGTGGATTGGGATCCGGGCCCGCCCCGACCCGGCGGCCCGGGTGGACCATGGGACGGGGACGGTCCGGCCCCGATCGGCCGGACACCCGACCGGCCAAGAGCCCGCAGGAGCATCCGACATGGCAGTACCGGACCCGGACCTGACCGAAGCCGCCGACGAAGCGACAGCCGCCCTCGACGTCCCAGCAGCCGTTCTCGAAGCGACCCCACCGGCCGACGAACCACCCGTCGACGACCTCCGCGCCGACGGCCTCCTCGCCGGTGCGGACGTGGCCGACGAACCTCCCGCCGACGATCCATCGGCCGACGAACCACCGGCCGACGAACCCCTGGATCTCGCCGACCGGGATCTGGTACGCGACCCGTTCACCTCCTACGCACCCGTCCGCGCACGCGAGCGGATGGTGCGCGGGCGCGCGGGGGGTCGACCCGATGTGGGTGGCCACCCGCTTCGACGACATCCGCACGATCATGAGCGACCCCCGCTTCACCGTGGACGCGGCGACCGTCCCCGGTGCTCCGGTCGCCCACCGTACGGAGCAGACCTGGCAGGCCCGCGGCATGCGGCCGGACCACGAGAAGTACCTGCGCGCCGGGATCTTCGACGCGGACGGCGCCGACCACCGCCGGCTGCGCGGCCTGGTGACCGCCGCGTTCTCCCCGATGCGGGTGGCCGCGCTGCGCCCGAGGATCGAGGCCATCGCCCACCAGCTGATCGACCGCCTGCCGGAGTACGCCGAGAACGGTGTGGTGGACCTGGTGGAGCACTTCGCCCGGCCCCTGCCCATCACCGTCATCTGCGAACTCATCGCCGTCCCCGAGGCCGACCGCGACCGCTGGCGGGCCCGGAGCGCCACCCTGACCGCCGGGGTCTGCGGCGAGGAACTCGGGGACGCGCTCGCCGGCATGGTCGACGACGCGCACGCCCTCGTGGAGCACCACACCCGCCACCCCGGCGCCGACCTCGTCTCCGACCTCCTCGGCCCCGAGTGCCGCGACCGGCTGAGCACCGACGAACTCGTCGCGCTCGTCGTCAATCTCGTCGTCGCCGGGCACATCACCACCGTCAACCTCGTCGCCAACGGCACCGAAGCGCTCCTCACCCACCCCGAGCAGCTCGCCCGACTCCGTGCGGATCCCTCCCTGATGCCGCACGCCGTCGACGAACTCATGCGCTACTGCGGCCCCGTCGTGCGCGCGCTGCCCCGTTACGCGGTCTGCGACACCACCGTCGGAACCACCCCGGTGCGCGCCGGGGAGGCCGTCCTGCCCATCGTGTCCGCGGCCAACCGCGACCCGGCCGCCTTCACGGACCCCGACCGCCTCGACATCACCCGCACCCGCCGCAGCAGGGAGCACCACATCGGGTTCGGCTACGGCGCCCACCGCTGCCTCGGCGCGCACCTCGCCCAGGAGGAGACCGCCGTCGCCCTGACCGCACTGCTCGGCCGGTTCCCCGGACTCCGCCTCGCCACCGGGCCCGAGCACCTGGAGCGCGGCACCAACCCCGTCAACTGGCACCTGACCGCCCTCCCCGTCCGGCTCTGACCAGGGTTGTTCCTTGGCTCCGGCCCCCGGTCCCCGGACAGCGGCCGGACCCCGCCCCTGGACAGCGCGGCCACCCCGCGTGCGAAACTCCGTCCCATGCTGGGTGTCACTGATCTGCCGACCTACCTCGTCGGCCTCGTCCTCATCGTTCTCCTGCCGGGACCGAACTCGCTCTACGTGCTGTCCGTCGCCGCCCGGCGCGGCATACGCACCGGCTACGTCGCGGCGGCCGGGGTCTGGACCGGTGACACGGTCCTCATGACCCTGTCCGCCCTCGGCGCCGCCTCGCTGCTCCAGACCACTCCGGTGCTCTTCGCGGTGGTCAAGTACGCGGGCGCCGGCTACCTGACCTGGCTGGCCTTCGGGATGCTCCGCGCCGCCCGGCAGCTGTGGCGGGAACGCACCCTCCGGGTCGCCGAACTCACCGAGGACACCCCGGCCGCCGGGGAGAAGAGCACCGGGGAGGACGGGGTACGGGAGCGGCCGTACCGCCGGGCGCTGGTGGTCAGCATCTTCAACCCGAAGGCCATCCTCTTCCTGATTTCCTTCTTCGTGCAGTTCGTCGACCCCGACTACGCCTACCCGGCGGTGTCGTTCGTCGTCCTGGGCGGGCTGCTCCAGCTGGCGAGCTTCCTCTACCTCTCCGCGCTGATCTTCGGCGGCACCCGCCTCGCCGCCGCCTTCCGCCGCCGCAAGCGGCTGTCGGCGACGGCCACCTCGGCGGCGGGTCTGCTCTTCCTCGGCTTCGCCGCGAAGCTCTCGCTCAGCGGCATCTGAGTCCCGCCCGGCGTCAGCGGGCGGCCGGTTCCGGCAGGGCGAGGCCCAGCCGTGCGGCGTACGCGCCCAGGCCCTCGGCGGTGGTGCCCGCCCAGCCGACGTACCCGTCCGGGCGGACCAGGAACAGCCCGGCACCGTACGCCTCCGAGAGCGGCGCGCGGTGCACCCGGACCATGACGCCGTCCGGCACCGGCAGCGGGGCGTCCGTGCCGACCGCCAGCAGGGTGAAGTGCGGGCCCCGGAACACGTCGAAGAGCCGCCGCCCGTCGCCCGCGTCCCCGTCCGGCGCCCGGTCGCCCGCCACCAGGACGCCCGCCGCGCCCTCGGAGAGCGGACCCCCGCGGTAGCCGAGGCCCAGCTGCTGCGCCTCCTTGCCGCGTCGCTGCTCACCCCGGTGGATGCGGGTGGAGAGGCCCAGCATCTCGGCGGCGACCGGGCGGCGCTCCTGCTCGTACGTCTCCAGGAGGGCTCCGGGCGCGCCGTGCAGCAGCACCTGGCCGAGCTTCCAGCCGAGGTTGTACGCGTCCTGGACGCTGGTGTTCAGCCCCTGGCCGCCCGCGGGGGAGTGCACATGGGCGGCGTCCCCGGCGAGGAGGACGCGCCCCTGGCGGAAGCGTTCGGCGAGCGCCGCGCGGGGCCGGAAGTCCGAGGACCAGCGGACCTCGGTGACCGCGTCCGCGCCGAGGTGGGTGCGGGCGGCGACGAGTGCCCGTACGCCCTCGGCGGAGGTGTCGGGCGTCCCCTCCAGGAACTGCGCGACCAGCTGGAAGTCCTCCGTGCCGGGCAGCGGGCAGAGGGTGAGCACGCCCGCGTCGTGCACGAAGATGTGCCAGTTGAGCCGGTCGAGCGCCGCCGCCCCGATCCGCACGTCCGCCACCAGCGTGGGCGACGGGTCGACGGTCTCGCCCTCCATCGCGAGGGAGAGCGCACGCCGGACCGTGGAGCGCCCGCCGTCCGCGGCGACCAGGTGGCGGGCGCGGACCTCGCCGGTGGTGAGCTGCGCGGTGACCCCGTCGGCGTCCTGGGAGAACCCCGTCAGGGCGGACGAGAGGACGACGTCGCCGCCCAGTTCGCGCAGCCGGGCGAGCAGGATCTCCTGCGTCCGCCACTGCGGCATCATCCAGGGCTCCCCGTACGGCTCCGCGTCGGTGGGGGCCGCGCGGCGGAACATGTCGTACGCGCCCAGGCGCTCGCCGTCCTTCCAGGACATCCCCACGGGCGCGGCCCCGCCGTGCGCCCGTACCTCCCCGCCCACTCCGAGGTCGTCGAGGACCTCCCGGGTGCGGGGCTGGATGCCCTTGCCCCGGGAGCCCGCGAAGAGGGTTCCGGAGCGTTCGACGAGGAGGTGGCGCACCCCGCGCCGGGCCAGGTCGCAGGCGAGCGCGAGACCGCAGGGGCCGGCCCCGACGATCAGCACGTCCACGTCCCGCGCGACGCTTTCCTTAACATTGTTAAGTTCCATGTGGCGAGTGTGACCTTAACGTCGTTAAGGAGTCAAGGGGCGAGGGTAAAGTGCGCGGGATGGGCACGACGAAGATCGACCGGTCGAAGGTCGCGGAGACCGCACTGCGGCTGCTGAACGAGACGGGGCTCGACGGACTGACCCTGCGCGCCATCGCCAAGGAACTGGACGTCCAGGCGCCCGCCCTGTACTGGCACTTCAAGAACAAGCAGGAACTCCTCGACGAGATGGCCACGGCGATGTACCGCCGGATGCTGGTCGAGGAGACCGCGGACCTCGCCGGCCGAAGCTGGCGGGAGCGGATCATCGCCTCGCAGACCGCCCTGCGGACCGCCCTGCTGCGCTACCGCGACGGCGCGAAGGTCTTCAGCGGGGCGCGCTTCACCGGCATCGACCACGCGCCGGGCATGGAGGAGCACCTGCGCGTGATGGTCGACGCCGGATTCGACCTGCGGCAGGCCGTACGTGCCGCCGCCACCGTCAACGCCTACACGATGGGGTTCGTCACCGAGGAACAGGGCGTCCAGCCCATGCCCGGCGAGCGACGCGACGGCTACGACGTGTCCGAGCGGGCCGCGCGGATGGCGGACTTCCCGCTGGTCGCCGCGGCCGGTTCCGAACTCTTCACCGAATACGACGAGTTGTTCGCGGAGGGGCTCCAGATCCTCGTCGCGGGGATCGGCGCGCGGTACGGCGTGGAGTGACGACGGGGCAACGCGGCCGTGGCACAACGCGACTGCGGCGCAAGGCGACTGCGGGGCAACGCGACGGCGGCACAACGCGGCGGCGGGGCAACGCGACGGCGGCACAACGCGGCGGCGGGCCGTTCGCGCACCCGGACCCTCACCCTCGCCCTGCGCACCGACGTGGACGGCGCGGGCGACGTCGGGTTCGACGTTCGGGTGCCGTGCCCGCACGAC